>CAIVXP010000050.1 GCA_903909905.1 Akkermansiaceae bacterium | reverse complement strand
GGCGAGTGAGGGTGTGATGCGGATGTCGAGTTCCGCCTCGGCGAGGTCGGGCACGATGTTCGGTCGCGAGCCGCCGCGGATGAGGCCGATGTTGAGGGTCGAGTGTCCGAGTTGCGGGTGGGTGAAGCTGGCGAGCGAGGTGCTGAGGTCGCGTTGAACTTCGAGCATCGCGCTGGCGAGTTTGACGATTGCGTTGTCGCCGCGTTCGGGTTGGGAGCTGTGAGCGGCGCGGCCGGTGGCGCGGAGGGTGGCCCAGAGCGAACCTTTCGTGAGGTGCACGATTTCCATCGAAGTTGGTTCGCCGACCAACGCGAAACTGTAATCCGCCCCATGATGTTTGGCGAAATGTTTAGATCCCCACTGGCCCGACTCTTCGCCCATGAAGGCGACGAAATCGATGGCGATCGGGAGCGAGGCGAGTTGATCGCGATTGCGTTGGAGCGCAATGAGCATGGCGGCCATCGGGCCTTTCGTGTCGGAGGCGCCGCGTCCCCAGATTTTTCCGTCGTGGATTTCGCCACCGAATGGATCGATCGTCATGTTGGCGACGCCGACCGTATCAAGATGGGGGCCAAACAAAATACGCGGCCTGCCATCGAGCGGAGCGAAGCGCGCGATGAGATTCGGGCGACCGGGTTGAATTTCTTCGATGCTGACTGTGCCACCAATTGCTTCGAGCCAATCGCCCAGAAATTCGGCGATGGCCGCCTCGCCAGTCTCGCTGGTGCCGGGGGAATTGTCCGGATTCACCGAGGGAATGCGGATCAGTGCCTGCAGGAGTGAAACCACATCGTCGTTCATCGTGCGGAAAGTTTTCCCCGTATCGTGACGTTCGGCAAGGCTGTAAGGCGCGGAGTGACGAACTTGAGTGCCGAAGTTTCAACCACGAAAAACACGAAAGTTCACGAAAAGAAGATGATCGGTCGGTGTTGATCAGTACTCATCAAAAAATCAGTAAATCAGTGCCATCAGTGGTCTTCTTTCATGTTTCACCCATTCGGTTCAAAATCCCTGGCAAAGCCCTCTCGTGCTTTTCGTGACTTTCGTGGTTTCCTTTTCGCAGTTCGATGTGAAGAGTAATAAGCCACGGCGGGGCTTGCCAAAAGCTCGTCGATGGGCGATGGGTTCAGCACTTCGCGTGACAACCCATGCGGGCAAAGAAGATCATGGTGGAAATACGACTTACCTACGAAGGCGACCTGCACTGCTCGGCTGTTCATCAGCCCTCGGGCAGCGTCATCGCAACTGATGCGCCGCTCGACAACAATGGCCGCGGCGAGGCGTTTTCTCCCACCGATCTTGTGGCGACGGCTTTGGCTGCGTGCATGGCCACGGTCATTGGCATCGTTGCCAAGCGCAAGGAAATCGATGTCACCGGCATGAGCGTTAACGCGCGCAAATTCATGTCCGACGACCAACCGCGCCGGATCAGCCGCATCGAGCTCGACCTAAAGATGCCGCTTTCGGTTGATCATCCCGATCGCAAATTGCTCGAAAGTGCGGCCCGCGGCTGCCCGGTGCATCACAGCATTCACCCCGACATCGATGTCGTGATGAACTGGATTTGGGCCTAATTTTGTGTTTTTTCAGGCACATCAAGGGGTGTCACTTTTTGCCATTTTATTCACAAAATGGTTGCTTGCGGGCCCGATTCGGGGGAGTATTTTGCCGAAACCTCATAAAAATAGGTAACAAACTAATGTTTAAATTCCCCGATCACGCACCCTTCTCCAAAGAACAGCGTCAGTCTTTGGAATCATTGCTTTCCGCGACCGATGCCGCGCAGCGCGCATGGCTGAGCGGATTTTTGGCGGGCATGGCTCCGGCTGGCGCGGTGGCACCGGCGGTCGTTTCTGCTGGGAAGCTGACTATTTTGTACGGGACCGAGTCGGGCAACTCCGAGACGCTTGCGGCGCGTGCGGTGAAGGATGCCAAGAAGCGTGGTTTCCAGGCGGTGATGAAAAACATGTCTGAGATCGAGCCGGCGAGTCTGGCTGCGGTAGGGAATTTGTTGGTCATCGTCTCGACCTGGGGCGATGGCGAGCCACCGGAGACGGCGGTCGGTTTTTACAAAACCTTGATGAGTGATGAGATTGCCTTGGGCGGTCTGCGTTATTCCGTGTGCGCCTTGGGCGACACCTCGTATGAGAAATTTTGCCAGACCGGCAAGGACATCGATGCGCGGCTTGAAGCCTTGGGCGGCAAGCGTGTCGCAGATCGTCGTGATTGCGATGTGGATTACGAGGATGCCTTCAGCGAGTGGCTGGGTCTTGCCTTGACCGCGCTGGCGCCGGCGGGCGGGGCGATTGCCACGGCTGCGGTTGAGCAGGTCGCTGCGGGCGGCATCGAGTACGGAAAGAAGAATCCGTTTCCATCGCCCCTGAATGAGCGTGTGATGCTCAATGGCGAGGGTTCCAGCAAGGAGACGATTCATTTGGAATTTGCGCTCGATGGATCAGGGCTGTCGTATGAGCCCGGCGATGCCTTGGCGGTCGTGCCGGTCAATGCGCCCGATGTCGTGGCGGCGGTGCTCGCGGCGGCGAAGCTGAAAGGGAATGAGGAAATTGAAACCAAAGCATCGGGCCGCAAGTTGTTGGCCGATGCCTTGCGCGAAGATTTCGACATCACCGCTCTTTCGCGCAGCGTGCTCACCAAGCTCGCAGAGGCGACTGGGTCGGATGCCTTGAAGGCACTGCTGGCGGATGATGCCAAGGATAAGCTCAAGGAGTACAATTACGGTCGTGAGATTGTCGATGCGATCAGCGACTTTGCGCCATCGGGTCTCTCGGCCGATGTGCTCGCGGGCTTGTTCCGCAAGTTGCCGCCGCGTCTTTATTCGATTGCCTCCAGTCCGCTTGCGCATCCCGGTGAGGTCCATCTCACGGTGGCGGCGGTGCGGTACCAATCGCATGGTCGCGAGCGCAAGGGCGTGTGCTCGACCTACCTGGCCGATCTCGCGAAGACCGGATCGGAGGTGCCGATTTTCGTGCAGCCGAACAAAAATTTCCGTTTGCCTACCGATGATGCTGCGCCGGTGATCATGGTCGGCCCCGGCACGGGAGTCGCGCCATTCCGCGCCTTTGTCGAACACCGCGCTGCCACCGGTGCCAGCGGCAAGAACTGGCTCTTCATGGGGGATCAAAAATATCTCTTCGATTTTCTCTATCAACTCGAGTGGCAGGAGCATCTGCAGAGCGGTGCGTTGAGTCGACTCGATGTCGCGTTTTCGCGGGATCAGCCCGAGAAAATCTATGTCCAGCAGAAGATGCTCGAGCAATCCGCCGAGCTCTACGCATGGCTTGAGAAAGGCGCTTATTTCTACGTCTGCGGCGATGCCACGCGCATGGCGGCCGATGTGCATGAGGCGCTCATTTCGATCGTCGAAAAACACGGCGGCAAGTCGCGCGAAGCCGCCGAGGCCTATGTCGAGATCCTCAAGAAATCGAAACGCTACCAGCGTGATGTGTATTGATGCGCCAAAGCAAACCAACCACTGAACAACGAAAATTTTATGTCCGAAGAAAAGAAACTTTCCGCGAACGAATACATCAAGACGCGTAGCAATTACCTCCGCGGCACGATTGCCGAGGGGCTTGCGGACATGTCGACCGGCTCGATGTCGGAGGATGATCAACAGCTGCTGAAATTCCACGGCACTTATCAGCAGGACGATCGCGACCTTCGCGCCAACCGCCGCAAGCACAAGCTCGACAAGGCCTACTCGTTCATGATCCGCATCCGGGTGCCGGGCGGTGTCGCCACGCCCCAGCAGTGGCTCGAGACCGACCGCATGGCGACGCAGTTTGCCAACGGCACCATCAAGCTCACGACGCGTCAGGCCTTCCAGTTTCACGGCATCATCAAGAGCAACCTCAAGCGCACGATCAAAGAGATCAACCAAACCGCGATGGACACCATCGCCGCCTGCGGCGATGTGAACCGCAATGTCATGTGCAATCCGAACCCGCATCTCTCGGAGGTTCATGCCGAGGTGCTCAAGGTCGCGCAGGGAATTTCCGATCATCTCACGCCGCAGACCCGCGCGTATCACGAGATCTGGCTCGATGGTGAGAAAATCGAATCGAGCGAGGAAGAGGTCGAGCCGATCTACGGCAAGACCTACCTGCCGCGGAAGTTCAAGATCACCATCGCGGTGCCGCCATCGAACGATGTCGACATTTATGCCAACTGCCTGTCCTTCATCGCGATTGTCGAGAAGGGCAAGTTGCTTGGATTCAATGTCGCGGTGGGCGGTGGCATGGGTTCGACCCATGGCAACGATGCGACTTACCCGCGGATTGCTGACATCATTGGATTTTGCAAGACCGAGCAGGTCGTCGATGTCGCGGAAAAAGTCGTGCTCGTGCAGCGCGACTTCGGTGATCGCACCGATCGCAAGCATTCGCGCTTCAAGTACACCGTCGATGATCGCGGCGCGGATTGGATTTTGGCAAAGCTCAACGAGTACCTCGGCTATGAGCTCGGGCCGGTGCGTCCGTTTACGTTCGAGGACAACGGCGACCGCTACGGATGGGTCGAGGATATGAATGGAAACTCGCATCTCACGCTGTTCATCCAAGGTGGACGCGTGCTCGATACTGAGATTTATCCGATGCGCACGGGGCTGCGTGAGATCGCCAAGATTCACGACGGCGACTTCCGCCTGACAGCGAACCAGAACCTCGTCATCGCCAACATTTCACCGAAGAAGCGTCCGCAGATTGAGAAGTTGCTCGAGCAATACGGCATCAAGGACAGCCATGAGAAAAGCGCGCTGCGTTTGAACTCGCTCGCCTGCGTGGCATTGCCGACCTGCGGTTTGTCGCTGGCCGAGGCCGAGCGTTACCTGCCGGATCTGCTCACCGAGCTTGAAGAGGTGATCGAAGAAAACGGCCTGCGTCACGACGCGATTACCGTCCGGATGACCGGTTGCCCGAACGGTTGCGCGAGACCCTTCATTTCCGAAATCGGTTTTGTTGGTCGCGCGCCCGGACGCTACAATGTCTATCTCGGCGGTGGTTTTGCTGGTCACAGGCTCTCGAAACTCTATCGCGAGAATTTTCTCGGCACTGAGATCAAGGCCTTATTGGCGCCGATCATCGGCCGCTACGCCAAGGAGCGCAACGATGGTGAGCGCTTCGGTGATTTCTGCATTCGTGCCGGCTATGTCGCGGCGACCGTGCAGGGCGGGGACTTCCATAAGAACATCAAGCCAGAGGCCTTTGCCAACGCCTGACGGCTGCCTGTTCCGAAATTATGCCAAGCCTCATGAGTGCCCATGCCGAACCCGGCGAACTTTCCGACGCCCTCGCGCTTTTGCGTGCGGGTGAGCGGATTCGTGTGCTGCATGAGCGGCTTGGCAACCGCCTGATGGCGACCACGAGCTTTGGCATTCAGGCGGCGGTGATGCTGCATCTGATCCACGAGCATGCGCCGAAAATTCCGGTGGTGTTCATCGACACCGGATTTTTGTTTCCGGAAACCTATCGCTATGCGGAGGACTTGCTTTCACGCTTCAAACATCTCGACCTGCGGGTGTATCAACCCAACATCAGCGCCGCGCGCATGCAGGCATTGTGGGGTAGGCTTTGGGAGCAGGGCAAGGATGGCGCCGACCGTTATGCGATGCTCACCAAGATCGAGCCGATGAATCGCGCATTGAGTGAAATTGGCGCCGATGTGTGGATCAGCGGATTGCGGCGCTCGCAATCAAGCACTCGCACGGACAGGCCCTTTGTGGAGCGTCAGAAAAAAACCCTCAAGGCCTATCCGATTCTTGATTGGGCCGACGCGCAGGTTGATTTGTATTATCATCAAAATGATCTGCCGCGTCATCCGCTTGCGGAGAAGGGATATGTCACCATGGGCGATTGGCACAGCACCGTGCCGGCGGTGAATGGTGATGCTGAGTCATCGCGCTTTGGTGGCGTGAAATACGAGTGCGGCCTGCATTTGGACTCCGGTTCGTCGGATTTCCAGATTTGACGTTTTTGTGACAATTTTACCGATGAGGTAATTTTTTTGAAGACTTGTCATGCCCGCGCAGTCGAAGCGGGCGTATGCAAAAATACACTACTACAAAAAACGCCCTCCGTCCCTCCGTCAGCCGCGCTCATGGCGTTCACTTGAAGCATCTGCTTCTCGCTGTGATTGGCAGCTTGCCTGCGCATTCGGCATTGGTTGCGGGATGGGATTTCCAGACCACGACCACTGGCGGTACGGCAGCGGCGGCGCAGCCCAATAGTCCGCGAGTTTACAGCGCCAACTTCGGTTACGGCACGATCTACCTCGATGGCAGCAATGGTTCCTCCGAATGGCTGACATCCAACGAAATCAGCGGTTTTGGCGGAACTTCGGTGAATGCGGGTGAAGGTTTTTCCACAGCGACCACAGGTCCTTCGGCATTGGTGCTGATCGCTGGTGCGAGCACTGCGGCAAATGGAAATCAGGCAGTCTTTAGGTTCTCGATGTCGGGATATGAGGGCTTGAGTATTTCATTGGCGGCACAGCGAACGAGCACCGGGTTTGCCACTCAGCTGTGGGAGTACAGTTTGGACGGTAATATTTATGAGTTGATTGGCACGCTTTCGGCCGGCAGCACCGCGGGATCGATCACGAGTTCATATGCGGGGTCGGGGGAGCTGGGATTTGCGGCCTTCGATGGATTAAATGATGTCGAGAATGCCTATGTGCGTGTCACCTTCGACGGTGCGACCGGAAGCACTGGTAACAACCGCATCGACAACATTCAGCTCAACGCGACGGAAATGCCGGTCATGGCAATGTCGGTTCCCGAGCCGGGCTGTCCGATGCTCATCGGGGCAGGGGCGGCATTGGCGCTGAGCATGAGGAGCAGGCGGTCGAGCTTATTTTTTCCGAAAAACGGGTTCGATCCCGTGTCTTGACTCCGGGGCCTGGCTGCAGACAGTATGTCGCGAATCTAACAAATACTATTGCCATGCCTATCGCTCCCAACATGACTGCCACCGTCGGCAATACGCCGCTCATCCGCCTCAACCATGTGACAGCCGGTCTTGATGCCGAGATCTGCGTGAAGGCGGAATTTTTCAACCCGCTCTTCAGCGTCAAGGACCGCATCGGCAAGGCCATGATTGAGACCGCCGAGCGTGACGGATCGCTCAAGCCCGGTGGTTTGATCATTGAGCCGACCTCTGGCAACACCGGCATTGCATTGGCCTTTGTTGCGCGTTCGAAAGGTTACCGTTGCATTCTCACCATGCCCGAGAGCATGTCGATCGAGCGCCGTGTGCTGCTGCGTTTGCTTGGTGCGGAGATCGTCCTCACGCCGCGTGCCCGCGGCATGGGTGGTGCGATTGCCAAGGCGAAACAACTTTTAGAGCAAACGCCGGGCGCCTTTGGTCCGGGCCAGTTTGACAATCCAGCCAATCCACAGGTACACCGTGAAACGACCGCCGAGGAAATTTGGCGCGACACCGAAGGCAAAATTGATGCATTCGTCGCCGGTGTCGGCACGGGCGGAACGCTCACCGGTGTTTCGGAGGTCATCAAATCACGCTGCGCGATGAAGGCCTTCGCGGTCGAGCCTGTAGCGAGCCCGGTCATTTCCGGCGGTGCACCTGGCCCGCACATGATCCAAGGCATCGGTGCCGGATTCATTCCAAAGAACCTCAATGTCGACATTATCGACGAGGTCATCCAAGTGAGCAACGAGGATGCTTTTGCCACCGCGCAGGCACTGGCGCAGCAGGAAGGACTGCCGGCTGGCATTTCCACCGGCGCAAACGTCTGGGCCGCGATACAGATCGCCAAACGGCCTGAGTTCAAGGGCAAACGGATCGTGACGGTCGGTTGCTCAGCGACCGAGCGCTACCTCTCAACGCCGCTTGCAGAAAAGATTCGTGAGGAGGTTGCAAACCTTCCGGTGCACGATATTTAAGAGACACTCAAGACATCAACATTCAAGAGGAGAGGTACGGCACATTTGCCGTGCTTTTCCATTTTCTGTAGGGTGGATATCTGGGGTAAAACTCGGATCTTATGATCCATGGTTTCACCCCTTGTCCATCTCCTGTCTGGAGAATTTATGTAGCCGGCTTGTTTTATGCGTCGAGACGGAGTGCGGCCTTTTGAGCGGCGGATTTCGCATCGCCGGACGACTTGTGGCCGTCGTCGCTGGTGAGACGCATGCCGACCGGTTTGGAAACTCCGAATTCTTCCATGGTCACACCGTACATCACATCGGCGCGGGCCATCGTGCGTTTTGAGTGGGTGACGATGATGAACTGCGAGCGGTCGATGAAGCGGTCGAGCACCTTCACGAAGCGGTTGATGTTCGATTCGTCGAGCGGGGCATCGAGCTCGTCGAGGACGCAGAAGGGGCTGGGCTTGATCATGTAGATCGAGAACAGCAGTGCGACGGCGGTCATCGAACGTTCGCCACCGGAGAGCAGCGTGATCGATTGAAGTTTTTTGCCGGGTGGCTTTGCGATCACCTCGATGCCGGATTCGAGCGGGTCGGATTCGTCGATCAGCGTGAGGTCGGCCTGACCCTTTTCGCCGAAGAGTTCCTTGAACATCGTTTGGAAGTTGATGCGCACCTGTGCGAAGGTTTCGGAAAAGAGGCGTTGGGTTTCGGTGTTGATGCGTTCGATGACTTCGAGCAATTCGGTTTTCGACGAGACAAGGTCGTCGTGTTGCTTGCGGAGGAAATTGTAGCGTTCCTCGAGTTCTTCGAATTCTTCGATCGCGTCGAGGTTGACAGGGCCCATGGCATCGAGGCGGCGCTTGATGTCGGTGACGATCGATTCGATGAATTCCCAATCCGGTTCGCCGGTCATTTCGCCAGGGATTTCCGCGTCGTCGGAGCCGGTGGCGTCGACCACGATGGTGGGCATGTCATCTTCGGCTTCGTCGTCGGAGGATTGCGCCGCAAACGAGCCATCCTCATCGGCGGTGACCACCGTTTGCTTGCCGCCGCGGGCTTGGAGGGCTTTTTGGGACGCCACGCTGACAAGGAGCGCGTGGGCATCGGGCTCGAAGGTGCTGAGGTCGATTTGATAGCGTTCGGCGATCGAGTTGTTGAGGTTTTCAAGGCGCAGGTCGAGCTTGGTGGCGTTGATTTCCTCGCGGCCTTTTTGTTCGTTGATGCGCGCGAGGTCGCGGCGGAGTGCGGCGAGTTCTGTTTCGGCGCTTTCAATCGATTCGAGAAGTGCGGCGCGTCCGATCGAGCGGGATTCGATTTCATTTCCGAGGTCCTCAGCCTCGAGGTGGTGGGTTTCGCATTCTTCGGCGAGCCGGCTGTTTTCGGCGCTGGCGTCGTCGATTCGTTGGGTGAACGATTCGATTTCCGCTTCGCGCCGGATGGATGCCTCGCGGAGTTCCGAGAGGCGGTTTTCCATGGGGCGTTGTTGTTCCTCGGCGGCTTGTTTCGCGCGGCGTTCGACTGCGAGTTCGGTGCGGAGGCTGTTGAGGTCGTTGGTGAGTTCGCCTTCGCGTTGGATGAATGAGTCCGCCTCGGACTGGAGACGTCGGGCATCGGTTTCAAGACCATCGAGGCGTTCGCGCGACTGGTGAAGTTCCGCTTCGAGTTGGACGCGGCTATCGGCGGCGGCGCGTTCACGGTTGTCGAGTTCGCCGCGTTCCCAGCGAACATTTTCGAGTTTGGTGTCGAGATTTTCGACTTCGCGGGTGGCGAGGGTGAGTTGGCCTTGGAGGGTTGAGAGTTCGACCTTTTGACGTTGCAAGCGTTCGCGTGCGATCTCCACCTCCTCGCGGAGTTGTTCGAGGTTTGCCTCGGTGTCGGTCACGCGGCGGCGTGCGGCTTCATCGGCTTGCGCGAGTGCGGCGACTTCGTTTTCGAGCGTGCGGACCTCGTTGCGAAGCTCGAGCACCGAGGTTGAGCCCTCGGCGGTTGAGCCGCCGCGCAGCGTGCCTTCGCCGCCGAGGATCACACCGGCAAGCGTGACAAAAGTGATGCCGGGGTGGTTCGGGCGCAGACGCAATGCGGTGGCGAGGTTGGGCACGATGAGCACGCGGTCAAGCAGTCGCTCGATGATGCCGGAGATGCGTTTGTCCGACTTCACGCGGTCGAGTGCCCATGCGGTGGCACCTTCTGGCAGCGCTTCCATTTGGGTGCCAGCGGCGTGCGCGACGAAAGTTTCGGGGATGATCGCGGCGATGCCGAGTTGCTTGGCGGTGAGGCGTTCGATGAGCGCCTCGGCGACCGCTTGATCCTGCACGAGCACCGCCTGGAGGTGGTTGCCGAGGGCGGATTCGATGGCGCGGGCGCAGTCGTTATCGGCCTCAATGAATGAGGCAAGCACGCCGTGGATAGCGGGTTTGAAATGGTCGGGCTCGTCCAGTCCGTTGAGCACATTGCGGGTGCCTTTTTCAAAGCCTTCGCCGCTTTCCACCAGTTGGCGCACCGCTTCGAAGCGGGCTGAGCGTTGGGCGAGCGTGCGGTTTGATTCCACGGCGGCGGTGCGTGCCGCATCGAGGTCGCCGCGGGTGTGTTGGTAGGCGCGTTCGGCGCTTTGGAATGTCTCTTCGAGTTCGGAAATTTGTGCGGCGGAGCTTTCGACTTCGCCTTGGATGCGTGATTGTTCGGCGCGGCCTTCTTCCATTTCGAGATTGAGGCGTTGTTCCTCATCGGCGAGTTGGCGGGCACGGTCGCGGTTGCCTTCGAGTTGGGCGAGGGAGGATTCGATTTTTGCCTGCACGGCTGCGATGAGCGACTGCGTGCGGTTCGCTTCAGCGCGCGAGGTGCGCAGCGAATTTTCGAGTTGCTCACGTTCGGCGCGCGCTCCGCGTGTGCGCTCTTCCATTTCGGCGAGGCGCAATTCCTTTTCGGCGATGTGGCGGTTGAGTTGATCGAGGGATTCGTTGGCGGCGATGAAATCGAACTCCTGTTGAGCGAGTTTGTCGCGTGTCGATTGGATATCCTCGCGGTTCTGGCGGATGCGGGATTCGAGCTCGTGTTTGCGTTCCTCGTTGAAGGCGATGCGTCCTTCGGCGCTGTTGAGCGCGTTGCGGTGTTCGTTGAGGCGCTGGCGAATTTCTGCGAGCTCACCCTCGAAGACGCGGGCGGCGGCACGAGCCTCGTTTACCGCTTCCTCTTTTGCCGGGAGTTGCGTCGAGAGTTCCGTATCACGAACTTCGAGCCCGCGGATTGAGGTGAGAAGCTCATCACGTTCGGCGGTGAGCTCGATGAATTTGCGGTGGCCGAGGTGCGTGTCGAGCACGCGGGTGTCGGCGGCGAGTGCTTGGTAGCGGCGGGCTTTCGCGACTTGGCGCTTGAGCGAGTTCATGCGGCGCTCCTGTTCGGCGAGCACATCCGAAACGCGCAGCAGGTTGGCTTCGGTGTACTCGAGTTTGCGCAGCGCTTCCTTTTTCTCTCGCTTGAACTTTGTGATGCCGGCGGCCTCTTCGAAAACCGCGCGGCGTTCCTCGGGTTTAGACGAAAGGATCTGATCGATCTGGCCTTGCGCCATGATCGAGTAAGCGGTGCGGCCGATGCCGGTATCCATGAGCATGTCGTGGATGTCCTTGAGTCGGCACAGCGTGTTGTTGATGCGGTACTCCGATTTGCCATCGCGATAGACCCGCCGGGTGATCGAGACTTCGTTGTAATCGACCTTCAGCGCCTGTTCGCAATCGGCCATCGTGAGCGTGACTTCGGCCATGCCGAGCGGTTTGCGTTTTTCGGTTCCGTTAAAAATGACATCGGCCATTTCGCCGCCGCGGAGGGCTTTGGCGGAGGTTTCGCCGAGCACCCAGCGGATCGCATCGACCACATTGGATTTGCCGCAGCCGTTGGGGCCGACGATGCCGGTTACGCCTTCGGCGAATTCGAATACGGTTTTGTCGGCGAACGATTTGAAGCCCTGGATTTCGAGAGTTTTGAGGAACATGGGAAAGGAGTTTGGAAATGGACCGGAGATGGATCGGAGGGAATCGGGATGCCACAAGGTACTGGTTCGGGGCGCTGATCGCAATCCAATCAATCAAAACGGCGCTAAATGTGGTGCTTAAATCAAAAAATAACACTACATATTGTGATTTTGGGTATTTAGGATTCCTGAAACAATTTGCCGGTGTCGGGTCTTACGCAATTGACGGAGCGCGCTGGCTGGCCATCCTTGGCACACGATGATCGCAAGGCTACGTGGCAGGGTGCTGGAGGCTTATCCCAACCGCCTAGTGGTGGATGTGCAGGGGGTGGGTTACGAGGTATTGGTGCCGCTTTCCACCTTCGACCGGCTGCATGCGGTCGAGGGTCTGGAGGTTGATTTGCGCACGCATTTGCACATTCGGGAGACGGCGCACACGCTTTACGGCTTTGCGAGCGAGGAGGAGCGCGATGTGTTTTTGATGCTCATCGAGCGTGTGAGCGGGATCGGCCCGGCGATCGCGATGGCGGTCTTGAGCGGGCTTCCGGTGGCCAAGTTTAAAAGTTGCGTGGTGGCGGGAAATGTCGCCGAGCTTTCGAGGATCAAGGGGCTGGGCAAAAAGACCGCCGAGCGGATCGTTTTGGAGCTTAAGGACAAGGTCGGTGTGACCGACACCTGGCAGGACGCGGCGGCGGGAGCGGTCAGTCCCTCGGCGGCGGATGCCGAGTTGGCCTTGATTGCGCTTGGCTACAAGCAGGTTGATGCGCGCAAGGCGGTGCGCAAGGTGCTTGAGGAGCACGAGGGGGCTGCCGTTGAGGTGCTGGTGCGGGGTGCTCTGCGTGCCTTGCAGGGTTGAGGCGATGAATTTTCCCCGTCGGAGATGTGGTTTTTGCAACAAATTTTCTGCTGGCGACGCTACTTGATTAGGCTATGGTAGGTCCGTAGCCTGTAACCAACAAAAACAAACAACACCATGAAACTGTTCATTACCGCGCTCTGCGCATCCATGCTCGTAATCCCGATGTCCTACGCTGACGAATGCGAAAAGGGCAAATGCGATAAGGAAAAACAGGAGGGCACCCTTCTGGCCGACTGTGGCAAGTGCGAAGACAAGAAGGATAAGGATTGCGACAAAGAGTGCGACAAAGAGAAGAAGGAAGGCGCCTTTGCTAGCAACTGCGACAAGTGCAAAAAGGATGGCGAGAAGGAAGAAAAGAAAGAAGGTACCTTCGCCTGATTTTTTCGCCCGCCTATTTCAATTGATTTGATGAATGAAGCCGCCGGATTTGAGTATCCGGCGGCTTCATCTTTTATGTAGGTGCTGAATCATGATTGATGTCGTGTGTGGAATCATCCGTGACGAGCGTGGGCGTTTGCTTGCGGGGCTGAGGCCGCAAGGCAAGCATCTTGGTGGATTGTGGGAATTGCCGGGGGGGAAGATTGATTCGGGTGAGACGCCCGAGGCGGCCCTTGTGCGTGAGTTGCGTGAAGAGCTTGGGATTGAGGTTGAGGTGGGATTGCCCTTCGAGCCGGTAAGTTGGCAATATGAGAGTGGAGTGATTCGTTTGTTGTCATATGCATGTGAGATTCGTTCCGGTGAGTTGACTGTGATGAGTCACGAGCGTATCGCTTGGGTGGGGTTGGACGAGTTGGAGGGCCTTGAGTGGGCGCCGGCGGATGTGCCGGTGTTGGCGCAGATTGAAGCGCTATGGGGTGGCGACTTTGATTGACGCCATGGGCGTAGGCGCTAGGGTTGTAGACTCGTACAGCCTCACCATGACTGCCCTGCGCCGGTTTTTTTTTGCGATGCTTTGCTCGGCCCTGCCTGTGGGCGCCGCAACATCCGCGGAGGGTGAATTTGCGGCGTTGAAGAAAGCTGCGTTTCGTGTCGACCAGCAGATTGCTGCGTTTTACCGCAGCAAGAACTTGCAAGTGCCCGCAGTCATCGATGATGCGACTTTCATGCGGCGGGCGTTTTTGGTGGCGGTGGGCCGGATTCCGACGGCCGAAGAGGCATTGGAATTTATTGAAATTGATGACCTGAAAAAACGCGAGTTGCTGATTTCCTATCTGCTCGGCACCGAGGGTTATTCGAGTCACATGAGCAACTGGGTATTTGATCTGTTGCGGGTGAGTGATGTGCGGAATGGAACGACCGCGACCAATAAGCCGTACCGTCATTGGGTGCGTGAGGCGGTGGCAGCGAACATGCCGTGGGATCAATTTGCTACGCGTTTGCTCTCGGCGACGGGTGATGGTTGGGACAAGGACACTGCGGCGGTGGGTTATTACACTCGGGACATTGGCATGCCGCTCGACAATCTATCCAACACCATGCGGATCTTTCTCGGAAAGAGGATGGAGTGCGCGCAGTGTCATGATGACCCGTTTAGCGAGACCGAGCGTCATGATTTTTATGAACTGGCTGCCTTTACCCATGGTCAGGAGCCGATCGGCAAAAAGTTGATTGAGCCGCTCTACACCGAGTTGAGGCTTGGGGGTAAATACATGGCCGATGACTACGACGTCGGCCGCATGCTGTGGGATTCCATCTATGGGCTTTCGCTTGGGGGGGATGGCGCGGGGCGGATCGCCTTGCCGCCGGACTATCAGTATCGTGATGGCAAGCCGGGAGACATCATTGCAGGCAAGACGCCTTTTGGCAAAATGGTGCGGATGTCGGATCGCAAGGACAAGGGAGGAGGTCGCAAGGAGTTGGCCGATTGGATGGTGAACAAGACCGATGATCAATTTGCGGCGGTGATCGCCAATCGGATGTGGAAGCGGGTGATGGGCAAGGGGGTGATCGAGCCGGCGGATGAATATGTTGAGGCCAAGGATACCAATCATCCCGAGTTGATGAAGCTGCTGAATGATCTCATGCGCGAACTCAACTACGATCTGCGGGCATTTCAGCAGGTTTTGTTGCTCACGAGGACCTTCCAATTTGCGACCAATCCGAACGCGTCGGTGGTCGAGGGTGGGGATGATTTCCACGGTCGGAAAATCGAGCGACTTTCGGCCGAGCAAATTTGGGATTCGTTGATCACACTGGCTGACGGCGATCCTGACCGCAAGCCGAGGAAACAGCTCGACGATCGCATCAAGGTCGCGGGTAGGCCTGTTTTGGTTGGCAAGAAGTCGATGTCACAGCTCTCAAAAGAAGTGCTCGCTTTGCAGTCCGAAGCTGAGGTGCGTTCGTATTTCTACAGGCTGGTGGAAGAGATCAAATCCGACTCCTCGTCCGGTGGCGATGGATCGATGATGTCGATGAGAGCGGTGGGCGGGCATGACTCAGATGCGATGGTGCGTGCGTCGGAGCTTCCATCGCCGGCGCCGCGTCATCATTTTTTATATGTCTTCGGCGCGTCTGACCGCGAGGTGGTCGATGGCGCGAGCAAGGATCCGAATGTGGGTCAAGTGCTGTCGCTCATGAACGGATTCGTGCAAGACGAACTCGTGAACCGCAGTGGGGCGCATTTGTACAGGAGCCTAGATGGCGTCGAGTCTGATGCGGAAAAAATCCGGCGCTTGTACCTTGCCATTTTGAGTCGCACGCCGACGGCCGAGGAGATGGCGCTGATGCTCGATGAGCTCGGCGCGCGCGGTGACGAAGGTTGCCGCAATGTGGTTTCCTGTTTGGTGATGTCGTCCGAATTCTTATTTCTCCAATAAGCCATGAATGATTCATCTTTTCGAAAATCCGATGAGTTGACACGCCGTCATTTCATGTCGAATGCGGCGCGCACTTTTCTGGGGGTGCATTTGGTGCCGATGTTGGGCCCCACGATTGCCGCTGCGGCACCGACGGGTTCCGTCGAAGGTAAGGCGAAGCATGTCATATACCTCTTCATGGCGGGTGGCATGAGCCATGTGGATACTTTTGATCCCAAGCCGAAGAAGAAGGAGATCATGGGCAAGACCGAGGCGATCGCGACCAAGGCGGACGGCCTGATGGTTGGTCATTACCTCAGCAAGACCGCGGAGGTCATGGACAAGGTGTGTGTGATCAACTCGATGAATTCCACGCAGGGTGCGCACGAGCAGGGAGCCTATGTCATGCATACGAGTTATGACATGCGCGGGACCGTGCAGCATCCGTCGTTGGGATCGTGGGTGTTGAAACTTGGTGGCAAGATTCATCCGGAGTTGCCGGGTTATGTCGCGATCAACAGCGCGCCGGAGATGACGGGTGGCGGATTTTTTGGCGCCAAGTATTCGGCGGCGCCGGTGGGCAGGGCTGAGGAAGGCTTGAAGGATTCGCATCGTGGGCATGAGCTCTCCGAAGAGGACTTCAGTCGCCGCTTGTCATTGGCCGACAAGTTGAACCGGCAATTTCACGGGCGTTATCCGAATGTGGATGTCAAAGCGTACGAGGAGCTTTATCGTGATGCGGTATCGTTGATGAACTCGAAGGACCTTGTGGCCTTTGACCTGAGGCGTGAGCCGGAGGCGACGCGCGCACTCTATGGCACGGGTCGATTTGCCCAAGGTTGCCTGTTGGCGCGTCGTCTCGTTGAGCAAGGCGTGCGCGTTGTTGAAGTACAGGTGGGCGGATGGGATACCCATTTTGACAACTTCACGGGAGTGGAAGGGCGCTGCAAAGAATTCGATCAAGCGTACGCTGCCTTGCTCACCGATCTGGAAAAATCTGGAAAGCTCAAGGACACGCTGGTGGTGGTGGCGACGGAGTTCGGTCGCACGCCGGAGATCAAGGTTGAGCATCAGGGCGGGCGAGATCATCACCCGTCGGCATTCAGCTGTCTGCTTGCGGGCGGCGGGGTGAAAGGTGGAATGCGGCACGGCGAGACGGATGCCTCAGGCTCGAAGGTCAAGGACGGTCTGGTGAGTGTGCAGGACTTCAACGCCACCATTGCTCATGCGCTTGGGCTCAATTGGAACGAAATCATCTCGTCGCCGAGCAAGCGGCCGTTCCAAATTGCCGACAAGGGCAAGCCCTTGACTTCGATTTTCAGCTGATGTGCCAAGATCGTTTGCCGAGCGCATCTTCGATCATGGAAAAAATTTCCTGTGGCGATTTGCCAGCAGTGCGGAGTAAGGCGATTGATTGCGAATCGGCGCGTTTCGCTAGGCGTTTGCCGTGTTCATCGGCCACGAGCGGGTGATGCAGGTAAATGGGTTTGGGGAGTCTGAGCAATGACTGGAGCAGACGGTGGACATGCGTCGATTGAAGGAGGTCGTCGCCGCGCGTGACGTGGGTGATGCCTTGGAATGCGTCGTCGACGACCACCGCAAGATGGTAGGCAGGGCCAATGTCCTTGCGGGCGAGGATCACATCACCGAGCAGTGACGGATCGACGCGTATCTTACCGAAGCTCAGGTCGGTGAAGTCGAGCGGGCCGCAGAGTTCTGAAGCGAGTTGCGAATCGAGTCTCCACGAATGGGCGATGCCAGAGGAAATTTTTTCCTGCTGTTGGGTGCGATCGAGTTTGCGGCAGGTGCCAGGATATGTGGGGCCTTCGGGGCCGTGTGGCGCATTGGACATGCGTGCGGTTTCGGCGATGATTTCGCTGCGGGTGCAGAAGCACGGATAGATCACG
>CAIVXP010000049.1 GCA_903909905.1 Akkermansiaceae bacterium | reverse complement strand
GGCTTGAGCTGCAAGTAAGGTGATCATGGGAAAGGGTTGTCGGGCTTGGGGAAAGCGTCGCCGCACGCGCCTTGAGACGCGTGCGGCTTGGAATGCTTAGAATGGCACTGCGAATGCGGTAAGAATGAAGATACCTTCAATCAGAGCCGCCAGAATGATCGAGATGACGAGGACCGGAGTCGCTGCACCTGGGTTGCGGCCAGTGGCTTCAGCGGCTTTGGCGCCGAGGAGACCGATTCCGATTCCGCCAGCGAGAGCGGCGAGTGACACGGCAAATGCTTTTGTGAACATGTGTGTTAGTTGGTTTGTTGGTTTATGGCTTCTCCGGCCCCCACGGTCTTTGCCATGGTCAGGTCGGGGAAAGGGGTCAGTGGTGCGCCTCGTCTCCGTGATCGCAGATGAGTTTCAGGAAGATGGCGCAGAGAAGGGTGAAAACGAGGGCTTGGACGAAGCCGACCAGTAGCTCCATGAAGTAGAATGGGAAGGCCGGCAGCCACGAGAGGAAAGGTTGCAAGGCTTTGGGGATCAAGGCCATGAGCGACTCGAGCGTTTGCTCGCCGCCGTAGATGTTGCCGAATAGACGGAAGGAAAGCGCGACCGGGCGGATGGCGATCGAAATGATTTCCAACACGCCGACAAACAGGAAGATGGGGACCATCATTACCATCATCAGGGCACCAAAACTGCCCTTGGGCGCGAAGATGTGGGCGAGGAATCCTTTCAAGCCGTTTTCGGTGATCGCCCAATAGAACCAGAGGATGGCGAACGTGAAGGCCATCGCGGCGGTCATGTTGATGTCGGCATTGCCGCCGCGCATGAAGGGGGTGAAGCCGTGCTGGCCGTTGGCATCGATGGTGTTCCAGCCGACCGTGCCGACGCCGGGAACGAGGCCCATGTAGTTGTTGACCAGGATGAAAAAGAAGATCGTGCCGAAGAACCAAAACACGCGTTTGGCAAGGTGGTCGCCCATCAGGCCGGCAAGGAAATCGTAGAGCGACTCAATGGCCCATTCTGCGAAGTTTTGCACGCCAGCGGGGATGAGCGACATTTTGCGGGTCGCTGCCCGGCAGAAGAGAACGATCACGCCGACAGCCAGCCAGACCATGACCATTGAGTTGGTGACGAAGTCGCTTAGCTGGGGTGCGTAGAGCGGCAGGGCGTGGTGCCCTTCGCCGCCGCCAGCCCAAAGCGGGCCGAGGCAGGACAGCCATGCGACCAGGGAAACGATGAGTTTACGTCGAAACATGCAGAAATCGCCCGGGGAAACGGGCGCGGCGTCAGTATGAAGTGTCGTCGGAATCCGCAAGTCATTTTCCGCAAAATTTGGACAAAATCTGCCAAGTTCGTAATTTGTCCTACTCTTGTTGGGTTTAGGCGCGCGCCGCATGGCCGCACCGGCCCGTGTTTCATGGGGCAGAGGATCCTTAATTTCTACATTTTGGCGCGGCTCACAATGAAACAAGGTCGAAGTCAAGCACTCTATTATTACACGCCGAAGAAAAATCCCTAGAATTCAAAGGGTTTTCTCTTGCCAAGGGCGCGTCGCAACGGCCATCAATCGCGTCGCCATGAACAAAGCCGAACTCATCGAATCCATCCAAGCCGCACTCGGAAACGACGCCACCAAGCGTTCCGCCGAAGAAGCTCTCGAAGCCGTTCTCTCCTCCATCGAAAAAGGTGTGAAGAAAGACAAGAAGGTCCAAATCATCGGATTTGGCACCTTTGAGGTGAAAGAGCGCGCCGCGCGCGAGGGCGTCAACCCGAAGACCGGAGAGAAAATCCAGATCGCCAAGTCCAAGACTGTTGGCTTCAAGGCTTCTTCCCGCCTCAAGGAAACCCTGTAAGCAGGGCTTGAGTCATCAAACCCTCAGCACATCAACCCATCAAAAAACCCCGGCTGTGATGGTCGGGGTTTTTTCTTACCCAAGTCCGCGCCCGACGCGGCGCTGATCCACGCATTCACTCATGAAACCTCGCATCATATTGGCCGAAACCACACTGCCCCAAGGTGGCGTGCTGACTCTTCAGGAACACGACGGCAGAAAGTCATTGATCATCCACGGCCAGCAAATTTGCGGCCCGGCAACGCGTGAGGTGGAGCAGGAAATGGCCAGGCTGGCCTGTGCGCCATTTCGCCCTGCGCGCCAGCCTAAGATCTGGTTTGCCGGCCTGGGCCTGGGTCATGCATTGGCTTCCGCATCGGCCGAGCTCAAGCAGAAGCGTGGCGCGCTGATTGTTGCCGAGCCGCTGGCCGTGATGGCGGATTGGCATCGCGAGCATTTGCCGGAGAGCCCGCTGCTTCATGACCCGCGAGTGGTGCTTGAAAACGATTGCGGGCCAACGGGGCTGGCGCGACATGCCGGCATGCTGCATGCGATTTTGCTGCATCTTGATGCGTCGCCGACGAATCCCGAGAATCGCTCTTGGGTTGATGACCGTCGCTGGCTTGCTGCCGCGTACGAGGCCTTGCAGCAGGGTGGCTTGCTGGCGATCGCCGGATCGCGGCGCACTGCCAACATCAGCCGCCGCTTGCAGCGATGCGGTTTTGATGTTGCGGAGTATTCCGTGCCGATTTCGGCGGGCGCGAAAAAGCCGCGCTTTGCGCCGATCTGGCTCGCGCGCAAGGGTCGCGCAGCAGGTTGATTCGCGCGGGCGTTTCATGCTTTGATCCAATCATTCCGTATGCGCATCCACTCACTGCTTTTTGGTTTTTGCGTGTTCGCTTCGATTGGTCGTGCGGGCGAGCTCACGATCGAGCTGCAGCCGTTCACGGTGGAAAAAACTTTCAATGCTTCGGTGATGCCGGGTGATGCTGAGATCGATGTTCGTATTGAGCCGGAAGCATGGACCGAGTTCCGCATCGAGGAAATCGCCGCACACGGCAAGCGTGTTGCCAAGGGCGACGTGTTGTTGCGCTTCGATGCTGAGGCGATCGACAGCGAGTTGGCGGATGTGCGTCGGGAGACTGCGGAGGGCAAGCTTGCTTTGGATCAGGCCACGCAGGAATTGGCGCATTTGCAGGAGACTGCGACTCATCGCATGGAGGCGCTGCAACGGGCTGCGCGCATTGCCAGCGAGGAAAATGATTATTTCCAAAAAACCCGGCGGAAGGCCGCGATTGAAACTGCCGACCAGCAACTCGAGCGGAAAAAGCAGGAGCTTGCCAACCAGCAGGAAGAGCTGAGCCAGCTTAAGAAAATGTATGAGGCCGATGATCTCACCGAGAACACTGAGGAAATCATTCTCACGCGTCAGAAAGATGCGGTGGCCGCAGCGGAGTTTTCGCTGCGCATGGAGCAGCTCGACCACAAGCGCGCGATCGAGGTTGTGCTGCCGCGCGAAGCAGTGACGCTCGCCAACAACCAGCGCGACACAGCGATTCATTTGCGCAAAGCCACCACCGAAATTCCCCGTGGAATCGAGATCAAGAAAGCCGAACTCGAAACGCTCAAGGCCAATTACGATAGAACGCTCAAATCATTGGCGGAATTGAAGCGCGACCGCACGCTTTTCGAGGTCAAGGCCATGGCGGACGGGTGGTTCTACCACGGCTCGATCGAGAACGGCCGCTGGGCGCGCGGCGATGCAAAGTCGCTCGTGAAGCATGGCCAGCCACCGCTGAATCAGGCGATTGCCGCCGTGATCCCAGCCAATGCGACGCGCGTCTTGACCGCGTTTGTCGACGAACAAACCGCCGCCGCCTTGCCTTCGGATTTCAACGGCATTGCAATCCCGCCCGGTCGCGAAGACCTTGAGATTCCAGTGAGCCTCGCAAAGCTATCGAGTATCTCCGGAAGTGAGGAGCAGATGCGCGTCGATCTCTCCGCGAAGTGGCCGGATAAATTCCAAGCGATTGTCGGCACGACCATGTTGGTGCGCGTGATCTGCCACCACCGCGATGCGGCGATCGTTGTTCCGCGCAAGGCGCTTGAGCGCGATCTGCGCGGTTGGACGGTGGCGGTGAAGCTTGCCGATGGAAAAAGCCAGCGTCGAGTCGTCCGCTGCGGCCGGCCAAACGCGGATGAGATTGAAATTCTTTCCGGCCTCGATGCAGGCCAAGTCATTCTTGTGCCGTAGGTTTCCCATTCGTCCCGCGCTCATGATGCATCTTGCCGGCAAGTGATGGTGCTTTATGGGATCGAAACGACATGGCGTCCTGCGAGTGGTGGCAAGCGCCATGGCAGGTACGGCGCTCGGCAACGAGTCTCCCATTTCGAAACAGATTGATGCGACATTGCGACGAGGTCATCCACACTTGGGCGAAATGCTTTCTCGGTCGCGAGGGGTTTCTTGCCAGCGGTCGTAAGCGTACCGTGACGCGATCGCGGAGTAAGGCATTCGCATTGAACGAATCCTGCGGGCATGGGTCGAAACTTATGAAGACCGGGAGCATGTCTCCTTGTCTTCAAGTAAGGGTGAACAGCAGTTGGCAATTTCATGTCCGTGGCGGATCGAACCGCCCATGACGTGAAGTTGTACAGCATGGCCGTCGGGGTTGGGTGCCCCGGCGGCCTCACGCTTTTTGGGATTGTACCGCAAACGCCCCGATGCATTCGGCAAGCGAGCGAAAGGTTTGGTCGGCTGCGGAGAAATCCAAGCATTCGGTCACGCGATTGGGGATGACCCATGCGTGCATGCCCGCGGCTTTGGCGGCCTTGAGGCCGTTCATCGAATCTTCGATCACGAGGCAATGTTCGGGCGTCACATCGAGTTGCCGGGCAGCCTCGAGAAAGAGATCGGGCGCGGGCTTGATGCGCGGAGCGTCGCCGCGGCAGACGACGGCGTGGAAATTTTTTGCGAGGTCGAGTCGGTCGAGCCAAGCGTCGACCCAGCGGTGGGATGAGCTCGAGGCCACGGCAGTGGGGACTTGAGCCGTTTGCAAAAATTCGAGCAATTCGATCGCGCCATGCATCGGGCCTTCGTGGGTGAGTTCCGCTTCGATTTCATGTTGCCTCCGCGTGTCGAGGTCGTGCCAATCGAAGGCGCGTCCGGTGAGTTCTTCGAGGTGGGTCTTGGGCGACCATGTGGCGAAGTCGGAGCCGATGCAGCGCGTATAGACATCGAGCGGCAAGTGCTGGCTGTGGGCTTCGAAGGTCCGTTTCCACGCCTGATAGATCGCCCATTCGGTGTCGACCAGAATGCCGTCGAAGTCGAAGATGACCGATTGGAATTTCACCGGCAAAGTCATTGGCGGATCACATCCGGAAATCATCGCCGAGGTAATGCTTGCGCGCGATGGGGTCGTTGACGAGCTCATCGGACGCACCCTCGAGGATCACGCGTCCGTCGTGGATGAGAAACGCGCGGTCGGTGATTGAGAGCGTCTCGCGCACCGAGTGGTCGGTGATGAGAATGGCGAGTCCGTCGCGATCGCGGAGTTCGCGCACGATGCGTTGGATGTCCTCGACGGCGATCGGGTCGATGCCGGCGAAGGGTTCGTCGAGCATCAGCAGGCGTGGGTCGGAGCAGAGCGAACGCGCGATGGCGAGGCGGCGTTTTTCACCGCCGGAGAGTGTGATGGCGAGTGACTTTGCGACGCGCGAGATGCCGAAGCGTTCGAGCAGGTCGTGTGCGCGTTCGAGGCGCTGTGAGCGGTTGAGGTTCGGTCGCGTTTCGAGAATCGCGAGCAGGTTGTCGAGCACCGAGAGTTTGCGAAAAACCGATTCTTCCTGTGGCAAATATCCGAGGCCGAGTCGCGCGCGGCGGTGCATCGGCAGATCGGAAATGTCGTGGCCTTGAAAGCTCACCGATCCATCGTCGGCAGGGACCAAGCCGGCGATCATGTAGAACGAGGTGGTTTTGCCTGCGCCGTTGGGCCCGAGCAGTCCGACGATTTCGCGATCCTT
>CAIVXP010000048.1 GCA_903909905.1 Akkermansiaceae bacterium | reverse complement strand
TGGATTCATGGCCCCGGTGCGGGCAAATTGCTCAGTTGCCATGAGCTGGGTAAAATACCACGGATCCATCGGTTGGTGGCGATCAGCTTCTTCGAGAAAGAAGCTGATCGTAACATCAGGATTGCGAACCAGCGCCAAGCCGGGGGCCAATTTCTTACCCTTTTTGAGCGCCCATTCCTTGAGTTTTACTCCCGTTACACTCGCTCCAGCAACTTCCCCTGGGACGGTAACAGTCATACAGCCCGCGAGAGACTGGGCCCACTCGGACTCAGCGACCAATGTCCTCAATTGATCGAAACGGATGTGCTTTTTGCAGTGTTTGCAAGTAGACATCGGGTCGCTAAATCCACCGACATGGCCGGAGGAAACGAGCACCTGCTCCATCGTGAGGATAGCGCCATCCATGCCGACGACATCATCGCGCTCCTGCACGGTCTTGCGCCACCAGTAGTCCTTGAGGTTGCGCTTGAGCTCGGCACCGAGCGGACCGAAGTCCCAACAGCCATTGAGCCCGCCGTAAAGTTCGCCTGCTTGAAAAATGAATCCGCGGCGTTTGCACAGCGAGACGATCTTCTCCATGCGGACGGGGTCGGTGAAATCCTTGTTGGCCATGGCGTTTGGGGTATTGGGGTGAAAAATTTGTCAGCCTCGATGCGATGCGGCAAGGTGGGAATCAGCCGCGGCTGCTGCGATCCTCCACGCCCTTCTGCGACCTCTTGCGGGCGTTGGCATCGAGGATGCGCTTGCGAAGGCGGATGTTTTGCGGAGTAGCCTCGACGAGCTCGTCGCTATCGATGTACTCGATCGCACGCTCGAGCGAAAAGCGAATCGGCGGAGTGAGCTTGGACGTCTTGTCCTTGCCCGACGAACGCATGTTATCGAGATGCTTTTCCTTCACGGGATTGACCGGTAGGTCGCCGACGCGTGGGTTTTCACCGACGAGCATGCCGGCGTAGACCGCATCGTTGGGACCAACGAATAGGATGCCGCGTTCTTCAAGCGCTTGCAGCGAATAGGTGGTGGCAGCCCCCGCATCCATCGAGACTAGCGTGCCAGTCGTGCGAGTGGTGATTTCGCCAGCGTACTCGCTGTATTCCTTGAAGAGGTGGCTCATGATGCCATGACCGGAGGTAAGGTTCACCAACTCCGTTTCGAAACCGATCAAGCCGCGTGTTGGGATCACTGCTTGGATGAAGGTGCGTCCGCTCGGCTCGGTGTCCATGTGTTCCATGAGGCCCTTGCGATTGACGAGCGACTTGAGAATGCCCTGAGTGTAATCGCCAGGTGCCTCGATATAGAGCGTCTCGTAGGGTTCGAGCAACTTGCCGCCCTCGTCGCGACGGTAGATCACCATCGGCCTTGAAACGCAGACCTCGAATCCCTCGCGGCGCATTTGTTCGACCAGCACCGCGATCTGCATCGCACCACGCGCGGAAACATTGAAGACACCGGAGAGATCGGTGTCCTCGACCTGGATGGAAATGTTGGTTTTTAACTCGCGCATCAGGCGCTCACGGATCGCGCGCGAAGTGACATGCTTGCCTTCCTTGCCGGCAAGCGGTCCGTCGTTGATCGAAAATTGCATCTGCACGGTCGGTGGGTCGATCTCGACAAATGGCAGCGCCTGCACATCCGGCGAACCGGCGAGCGTTTCACCAATGTCGACACTCTCAATGCCGGCTGCCACGCCAACGATACCACCTGCGGTGC
>CAIVXP010000047.1 GCA_903909905.1 Akkermansiaceae bacterium | reverse complement strand
CGAGCTCATCGGCTATGGCGTGAGCGCCGATGCCTACCACCTCAGCGCGCCATCACCCGATGGCAGCGGTCCGGCCTACGCGATCCAGATGGCCCTCAACCACGGCAAGAAAAATGCCAACGAGGTCAATTACCTCAACGCTCACGCGACATCGACCGGCCTCGGCGACATCGCCGAAACCAAAGCGATCAAGCTCGCCTTCGGCGATCACGCGAAGAAGGGCCTCATGGTCAGTTCGACGAAGTCGATGACCGGTCACATGCTTGGAGCTGCGGGCGGCATCGAGTTGATCGCCTCCGTCATGGCCATCAAGGACAGCATCGTGCCGCCAACGATCAACCTCGAGGATCAAGACCCCGAGTGCGACCTCGACTGCGTGCCGAATGTCGCGCGCGAAGCGGATGTGAAAGTCGCGTTGAGCAACAGCTTCGGCTTTGGAGGCCACAATGCCTCGGTGCTGGTAAGCCGCTTTGAATGATCATGGACGCGCCCCTTTACCGCCATCATCGCGAGGTTGCATTTGGCGACACCGATGCCGGCGGGTGGGTGCATTTCCCAAATGTCCTGCGCTATGTCGAGGAGGCCGAGCATGCCTTTCTCAAATCGCGCGGCGTGCTGGTCTTTGATCGCGCGCTCGGCGGCTGGCCGCGGGTGAATGTGAATTGCGATTTTGCAAAACCCCTGCAATTCGGCGACCGCGTCGAAGTGCAACTCGCCATCGCACAAATCGGCAACAGCTCGGTGACATGGAAATTTGAGCTGCAAAACGAAGCCGGCGAATGCGCCGCGCATGGCAGCATGACGACCGTGCGCGTCGATCATGAGGGCCGGCCTCAGCCGCTTGGCGATGCCGAGCGCATGGCGCTGGGGAATTCCCGCGCATGCTAGAGCGTGTTGTTGCTGATGCTTTTTTATCTGGATGCCGTTTCCGGTGTTTGAGTAAAAAGCACGCATCATGAAATCCACAATCGCGCTTTGTTCGTTGGCGGCTTCGATTGCTGCCTTGTTTCCGTTTCATCATGCCGGCGCCTGCTCGCGTGCGACATGGCTTGGCAAGGATGGCACGGCGATCACCGGCCGCTCGATGGACTGGCCATACGACTTCAACACGCACTTTTATGTCATCCCGCGTGGCGAGCTCAACACGGGCCTCCCGGGCGGGCACACATGGACAAGCAAGTTTGGCACGGTTGTGCTGGCCGGCGCGATGAACCCGGGCGGCCCGATCAATGGCGCATTCGATGGCATGAACGAAAAAGGCCTCGGCGCCAACATGCTGTACTTGGCCGAGACCAATTTCGGCAACAATCCGCCCGCTGATAAATCGAAAGTTTCCTGGGCCGCATGGTTGCAATACATCCTCTCAAACCACGGCACCGTGGCCGAAGCGGTCGCCGCCATGAAGGAGGAGCCCGTGTACTTCGTCCCATGCAATTTCGGCCCGGGCGGCGCGGCCCATCCTTCCGTTCATCTCTCTCTCACTGATCCGACCGGCGACTCCGCGATCCTCGAATACCTCGAAGGCAAAGTGGTCATCCACCACGGCAAGCAATACCAGGTCATGACCAACAGCCCCACTTATGAGCGTCAACTCACGCTCAACGATTACTGGTCGCGCATGGACAACACGCGGGTCCTTCCCGGGTCGCACCAGAGCGAGGACCGTTTCGTGCGCGCCTCATATTATTTGAAATTCATGGGCAACGAGGTCACCGATGCGCGCCGCCAAGTGGCTGGCGTTTTTAGCATCATGCGAAATGTTTCCGTGCCTTGGGGCGCGGCCGATCCCGACCATCCGAACATTGCTCCCACCTACTGGCGCTCAGTCCTCGACCACACGCGCAGGAACTACTACTTCGAATCCGCGCTCAGCCCCTATGTCGTGATGGTCGACCTTAACAAAATCGATTTTGCGCAGGGCTCCGGCGTGCGCAGTCTGGCGCTCGAGGGCGAAGAGGGCTTCAAGCTCCAAGGTGAGATCAACGCCGCATTCAAACCCGCCCAGCCGATCAGTTACTTGGCGCCGTAAGCCACAGCAGCGCCGAAAGTGAAAGAGCGCTGATTCATGCGCACGGGATCCCGTGACAGGGGGGCAAAAAATTGTCATAAATCACTTGTTGGCTGTCGAAGTCATCGGAGTTTTTCATATTCGGCCAACCACAGTTGGCTCAAACAAACCCTCCCGACATGATCGTGAAAAAATACAAAAAAGACTCCGATATCCGGGTCGGGGTCATTGGCTACGGCGGCGCTTTCAACATGGGGCGCGGCCATTTGCAGGAAATGCGGCAGGCTGGCATGACTCCGGTCGCGGCGTGTGAGGTCGATCCCGCACGGCTCGAAGCTGCCAGACAAGATTTTCCCGACATTCAGACTTACCCAACCGTCGCGGAGATGCTGCGCAAATCGGATGTCAACCTCGTTACGATCATCACGCCGCACAACACGCACGCAAAGCTCGCGCTCCAATGCCTCAAGGCCGGTCGCCATGTTGTTTGTGAAAAGCCGCTGGCCATCACCACCGCCGAGTGCGATGCGATGATTGCGGCCGCGGAAAAATCTGGCGTGGTTCTTTCGACTTATCATAACAGGCATTGGGATGGCAGCATTCTAAGTGCGATTGACCACATCAAAAAAAGCAAACGCATCGGCGACATCGTGCGCGTCGAAGCCCGCATGGGTGGGCGGTCCCAACCGGGCGACTGGTGGCGTGGCAGCCGCAGCATTTCGGGTGGCATCCTATACGATTGGGGTGTGCACCTGCTGGAGTACGGGCTTCAGCTCATCGATTCGCAAATTGTCGAAGTGAGCGGCTTTGCCAAATCCAGTTATTGGGCGCCACAGACAAAGTGGAAAAACGATACCATCGAGGACGAGGCCAGCGCCACCATCCGGTTTCGCAATGGTGTTTGCATGCAGCTTACCATCAGCTCGATCGATTCGAACATGAAGCCGGGCACGCTCGAAATCACCGGCACCGAGGGCAGCTACATCACTGATGTGCATGGCTACAACAGCGGCTATGAATTGCGCGTACGCAATGGTCAGTCGCTCACCATCGAGGAGGGCAGACACCGCCCCGACGAGTGGCATCGCTTTTACCAAAACATCGCCGATCACCTCACCAAAAGCACCAGGTTGATCATCACACCCGAATGGTCGCGCCGGCCGATTCACATCATCGACCTTGCTGTGCAAAGCGCCAAAAAGGGTCGTGCCTTGCCCGCAAAATACCATTGATCCCATCCTTCGATGAAGACCGATCAAATCGCCATCCAGCTCTACACGCTGCGGGATTTCACCAAAACCCGCGCCGACTTCGCGGCCACGCTGAAGCGCGTGCGTGATATCGGATATCAAGCTATTGAGCTTGCCGGGACTGCTGATATCGAACCTGCCGAAGCGGCAAAAATCGCGCGCGATGCCGGCTTGAAAATTTGTGCCAGCCACGAGTCGCCGCTTGAGAACCCACAACAAGTCGTTGATCGCCTTGGCGCGCTTGGTACCGATCATGCCGTCTATGCATACCCGGCCGGATTCGATCTTTCGTCGCCTGCGCAGGTCGACATGTTGATCGCGGGCCTTGAGTCCGCTGGATCGGTACTGCGGCGTGCGGGCATCACGCTTTGCTACCACCATCATGCGCTCGAATACATCCGGCACATCGGGCATACGGTGCTTGAGGAAATTTTTGCGCGTACATCACCCCATCACCTTCAAGCCGAGCTGGACATCCATTGGATCCAAGCCGGCGGCGGTGATCCCGCCGAAACCTGCCGAAACTTCGCCGGGCGCCTGCCACTTTTGCATGTGAAGGATTACACCGTCACGGCCGATGGCGAACGGGCCTTTGCCGAAGTCGGTTATGGAAATCTAAACATTCCCGAGATTGTTGCAGCCGCGGAATCCGCCGGCTGCCGCTGGTTCATCGTCGAGCAGGACATTTGCCCGGGCGATCCCTTCGATTGCATCGCGCGCAGTTTTGAGTTTCTTCGCAAGCTTGCGTCGGATGCCTGAGCCCGCGCTTTAACCTTTCACTTCATGTCCGCAGTCGGCAGATTCCGATCGATCACCGTCCCATGGAAAACACCGGCCGCATCATTCTTGTTCCAACGCCGATCGGCAATCTTGGCGACATCACGCTTCGTGCGGTGGAGGTTTTGAAAAGCGCCGACCGCATCGCTTGCGAGGACACGCGCCGCACGGCACCTTTGCTCGCGCATCTTGGCATCTCGGGCAAAACACTCGTGTCCTTGCACGAGCACAATGAAGCGCGCCGCGCACCCGAACTCGCCGAAGCCGCACGCAACGGAGAAACGATCGCGCTGGTCACCGATGCCGGCATGCCCGGAGTTTCCGATCCAGGTTACCGCGTCGTGCAGGCCTGCATTGAATACGGAACACCCTTAGAAGTTCTGCCCGGCCCCTCGGCCGTGATCACCGCGCTGATCGGATCCGGCTTTCCCTGCCACGCATTCCGTTTCGGCGGATTCCTGCCGGTCAAATCCGGCAAGCGCAAATCCGCGCTCGAGGCGGTGTTGTCATCCGGCGAAACAGGCATCTTCTTTGAATCGCCGCACCGCCTTGTCTCGACGCTCGAAATTCTTGCCGAGATCGAGCCGACCGCACGCGTCTGCGTGGCTCGTGAGCTGAGCAAGAAATTCGAAACCTACCATCGCGGCACGGCTGCGGAAATTCTTGCGCACTTTCAAGTGTATCCGCCAAAGGGCGAAATCGTGTTGCTTGTTCATGCAGCCTGAGAGGCGACTGGAGAGAATTTGCCATCGCCACCACGGGGATAATAGCACAAGATGAATGCCAATGAGCGACCCAGACGAGTCGGCGTTTTTCCAATTCATGGCCACCGAAAGAAGCGCTTCAGAGCGGACTTTGGTGAACTACCGCGCGGCCCTGGAAAGCTATCGTTCATGGCGTGGAGATCGTGACGAAGGTTGGCGCAAGGCCGCGGCGGATGACTTTCGCGACTATCTTTTTTTTCTGCTCAAGGATGGTTTGAAAAAATCCACCATCCGCCTGCGTTTCGCGGCGTTGCGGTCGTTTTACAAATTTCTGGTGCTTCGGCGAGGTCTCGGACGAAGCCCGGTGGCGGAGGTGCAACTGCCAAAGCCCGAGCGCGGGCTTCCTGTGGTGCTGAGCATTTCGCAAATGGACGATCTGCTTGCTGTGCCTTTGCGCATCGGCACCGATGCAAAAAGTCCGCCTTGGCTACCGTCGCGCGATGTTGCGATCCTTGAATTGTTCTACTCGTGCGGATTGCGTATTTCCGAACTGATTGCGCTCGATGTGGCGAATCTCGATTTTATCGGCGAGACGGTGAAGGTTTTTGGCAAGGGCTCGAAAGAACGCATCGTGCCAGTCGGCGGCTTGGCGATCGCTGCGATCCAGCGGTACCGCCAGCAGGCGGCCGTCACATCGGGCCCGCTCTTTCTCAGCAAGCGCCGCACACGCATCACCCAGCAAGCGGTCGACCTCATGCTGCGCAAATGCCTCAAGCACAGCGGCATTCCCTTTGCCGTGAGCCCGCACAAACTACGGCACAGCTTTGCCACGCACTTGCTCGATGCCGGTGCCGACCTGCGCAGCGTGCAGGCAATGCTCGGCCACGCCTCGCTCTCGACGACGCAGATTTACACGCATGTCACCAAGGAGCGCCTCAAGCAGGCTTACGACGAAGCCCACCCACGCGCATGAAGCGATTTTTGTTCAACGCCACCTTCGGCATCATCGCCTGCCACTTCTTCGCCGCATGCGCAACGAGGCACGCGCCATTGCCGGCTGATGATGCGATCCGCAAAAATTTGGGGAACAAAAAATCCGTTTCGGTTTTGTTCATTGGCAACAGCCTGAGCTTCGGACTGCCGAAGGAACTGGAAAAAATCGCGCGTGAAAATGGCGTGAACTTCCACGCGACCCAGCGAGCTCACAGCGGGTGGAACCTCGCTCGTCACTCAAGAGATGCAGAGACGCTTCAAGTTTTGCGCGGCAGGCCTTGGGACATCGTCGTGCTGCAGGAGCAAAGCCGCATTCCTTCGCAGCCGATCAAACGGCACACCCACATGGTGCCCTCGGTGAGGCAGCTCGCGCGCGAAGCCCGTGCATCCGGCGCGATGCCGGTGCTTTATCAAACCTGGGGCTACCGCGATGGTGACGAGCGGAGATTTTACGATGATTTTTTTGCGATGAACCAACGGTTGCGCGAAGGTTGCCACGCCGCCGCCCGTATCGAAGGGTTGCCCATCGTGCGCGTCGGCGACGCATGGGAAAGCGAAATGGCAAAGGGCCGAGGCGCGCGACTTTTCATGCCCGATGGGCTGCACCCAAGCCGCGCCGGCGTACGACTCAACGCGCAGGTTTTTTATGAGGCATTTTTTGCACATCAGGCCGCGCCGAAGAATCGCAAGATGCGCTTGAACGCCGCAATGCCCACACGCGGCGGCGGATAACGCATCGCCGGATCCGGCTTGAAGGGCCGGCGCATGATGGATCGCCGGTGACTGAAGGCATCGAAACTCGCTTTGCCGTGACTCGCGCCCATGCCGCTTTCGCCAAGCCCGCCGAAGGGCAACTCGCGGCCGACCAAATGCATGATCGTGTCGTTGATGCATGCGCCACCCGAGCGGATTTCATTCAAGAGCCGGTCCTGAATCTTGCGGTCGTGCGTGAAGGCATACATCGCCAAAGGCACCGGCTGCGCGCGCTCACTTGCGATGACTTGATCGAGATTGTCAAACGCGCGCAATGGCAGGACCGGACCAAAAATTTCTTCAGCGAGCAGTGGCGCATTGTCTGCGACCTGCGAAACGACCGTAGGCGCGAGGTAGAGGTCATCTGCATCGCGCGAGCCACCGCATTTGATCTGCGCGCCATCAAGCAACGCGCAAAGTCGATCGAAGTGCCGGCGATTGATGATGCGCCCGAAGGCTGTGCTGCGTTGCGGTTCATTGCCGAAAAATTCGCCGATCGCTTTGGTGATGGCGGCGATGAACTCGCGTTCGATTCGGCGGTCGACCCACACATGGTTGGGCGCGATACAGGTTTGGCCGGCATTGAGAAATTTCCCCCACACGATTCGCCGCGCGGTGATTTCGACATCCGCATCGGCACAAACGATGGTCGGGCATTTTCCGCCGAGTTCGAGCGTGACCGGAGTGAGATGCTTTGCCGCAGCAGTCACCACTTCGCGTCCCACGCGCGTGCTGCCGGTGAAAAAGATCGTGTCAAACTTCTCGCGCAGCAATCCGGCGGCCGTTGTTTCGTCGCCCTGCACCACCGCGATGAATTCCGGCGGAAAAATTTTGCCGATCAGGCGCGCGATCGCCGCGCCGGTGTGGGGCGCGAATTCGGATGGTTTCAAGACCGCGCAGTTGCCCGCCGCAATGGCGCCCACCAGTGGCCCGAGCAACAACTGCATAGGGTAATTCCACGGACCAATGACCAGGGCCACGCCCATCGGCTCCGGCCGCACGCACGAGCTCGACGGCCAGGCCATCCACGATTCGCGGATTTTTTTTTCACGCGTCCACGAGGAAAGGTGCTTGAGCGCATGGCGAATCTCGCCGGTGACCATGCCGATCTCCGACGCAAAGGCATCGTGCGCGCTTTTGCGCAAATCCGCATGCAGCGATTCGAGCAAAATTTGCTCGTTTGATTCGAGCGCCTCAAGCAACGCGCGCAAGTTTCTGCGGCGGTGGTCCACATCGAGGGTCCGGCCCGACCGGAAAAACGCCTTTTGGCGCGCGATGAGTGCGGCGAATTCCATATTCTGTTTGCCGCATCGAGGCGTTCGCGTCATGTTCCGTCAAGATATGTTTCGTCTGCTTCTCGCCGTCCTGCTTGTTTCCGGCTCGATTG
>CAIVXP010000046.1 GCA_903909905.1 Akkermansiaceae bacterium | reverse complement strand
GGATGGTTGCCGCTCATGATCGCGCATCGGCTCGGCGTGCAGCTCGGAGCGGGGGAATACGCATGGCGGAAGAGAATGCCGCGCTTGGCGAGAGCGTCCATATTCGGAGTATCCGCCGGGCTCGGCGCGTCGATGTCGTAGCATTTCAACTCCTGCCAACCGAGGTCGTCGGCGAGCATGAGAACGATATTCGGAGGAGGTGCGGCATGGGCGGGAATGGCCAGAGCGAGGCTGAGGCCAAGCAGAGTGCGTTTGATCATAGGAATTGGGTGTTAAATTTCGGCGGGGGTTTGTGGGTTATTTGGATTCATTCTGCTTTTGCGCTTTGGCGGCTTTTTTCTTAGCAATTAAATCGAGTTGGACCTTGCTCCAGACGATTTCGGCATCTCCGCCGCGCTCGACCATGACGGGGTAGGTTTTATCCCACCATTTGTCATAAGCCGCGCCCATCGCCGCCGCGCGTTCGGGTTGCGAGGCAGCGAGATCGTTCGCGCAAGCGGGGTCTTTTTTCACATCGAAGAGGGCCCAGCGTCCGGGAGGGGTCACTCCCCAATGGAATTGGGCATTTTCCGCAGTATAAGTCGCACTTTTGCTTCCCGCCTCGACACTCCGGAGGGTATCGCATTGCTGGCCATTGGCTTCTTCGCAATTCGGATTGTCGCAGGGCCGACTGCGAACGAGCAGGTAGTTCCCCTGCCGCGCTCCTGCCATGGCATATTTGTGGTCGGCGGCCATGCCTCCCGGCCAGCGGGCCACATGGTGGTAAAGGAACCTGTCGTCGTGCCAGGCGATCGGGTCTTTGGCTTCGAGGACGGGCAGCAGGTTGAAGCCTTCAATATCAGGTTGGAGGGCGTCGGGAATCTTTGCGCCTGCTGCCGCACAGAGGGTCGGGAGGACATCGATGTGCGCGCTGAGATTGTCCACTTGGTGCGACGGCCAGTGGCCGGTCCAGCGCCAGTAGGAAAAGCTGCGCAGGCCGCCTTCCCAGACCGTCGCTTTGCAGCCGCGCATGTTGGCGTTGTAAACATCCAGCCCATAGGTCTGACCGTTGTCGGAGATGAGCACGATGATGGTGTTTTCATCGAGGTTTTTCTCTTTCAGAAACGCCATGATGCGGCCGATATTGTAATCGAGGTTGGCGACCATGCCGAGATACTGGGCTTGTTCCTCAGTGACCTTCCCGCGAAATGGAGCCACGAACTCCTCGGGGGCTTTGAGCGGATCGTGGGGCGAGTAGGTGGAGAGATACATGAACCACGGCTGGTCCTTGGTTTCCGTGATAAAATTCATCGCATCGTTGAAATAGATATCCTCACGGTAGCCGGTCTCTTTGGTTTTCTTCTCATTGCGGACCATCATGGGATCGAAGTGCTCGAAGGGGCCGCCTTGGTTGGTCGAGCACCACTCGAAACCATGCCCCGACGGGGGTTTGCCAAGATGCCACTTGCCGACGAAGCCCGTGCGGTATCCCGCCGTGATGAGCAGTTCCGGCAGGGTGGTGGTATCATGGGGAAGGCTCACGCGGGGATGTTGCGTGTGAGTGACTCCGCTCCGGAACTCATGCATGCCGGTGAGCAAGGCCGCGCGTGTCGGAGAGCACGAGGCGCTCACATAGAAATTCTCGAGGCGCACGCTCTCGGCGGCGAGTTTGTCGGCATGCGGCGTCTTCAGCAGCGGGTGGCCGTTGGTGCTCCAGTCGCCGTAGCCTTGGTCGTCGGTGATGATGAAGAGGATGTTCGGCTTGGCGGGCGCGGCGTGGGCGGTAATAGCCAGAGCAATGCTGAGGCCGAGTAGGGTGAGGGTGCGTTTGATCATGGTTTAATTGGATAGGTGTGGGTTGTTTTTCTGGGCGTCGGATTTCCAAAGAACGATCTGGTTGGTGTCGTTGGAGGAATCCGGGCCGTCTGTGCTCCGACCGCGTTGGATGTCGTTATTGAGAGCGGTCAAAAGCTCGTCGGCTTTCGTTGGGTTTGTCGTGTAGAGGTTGGATGTTTCGACGGAATCTTTGGAGAGATCATAGAGCTGGGCTGCTCGGCATACCCTTGGTCGCCTTTTTTGTATCCCAGCACGCTGTAGGGTCCCCAGTGAATGAAGATGCCGATCTTGCCATCATCGAACCACGCCGGGACCGGCATTTTTTGGAGGGATTCCCAGGACCCGTCGTAGGGGGCGGGAGAAGCCTCGTTCGCACGGGCGGGATGACAAGCCAACCACGCGGAAAGGCACAATACGATGGCGGGTTTCATGTTGGTTTGGCTAAGCATGCTTCTCGCTGTTTACTCCGCAAATGAGAGGGCGAGCTTATCCAAGATCGGCTTGGCGGCGTTCTCGGTGGTGTTGGTCGTTTTCAACTCGATTTGGAATCCATATCCGGCAGGCAGCTTCGAAAGATCCAGTGCGGCTGGCACCTTGGCGATCTGCTTTGAGAATCCGGGGATGTAATCGTATTTCTCATGGACTTCCTGCCAGGGCGTCCACTCGTTGATTTTGCCATCTTTGTCGGTATCGACCCCCACCCGCGCCTCGACCCGCTCCACCCATGGCCCCGAGCTGGTGAAATCGTTTTTCGTTTGGTTGATCAGATAGAAGCGCCCCTCGGCAAAGCAAATATCGGGGTCGGGATGGCCGCTACCGAAGCTTCCGCAGAAGGCGAAAGGCTTGTTGATATCCGAGGAGGTGAACCGTGCGATCTGCATGTCCATCTGACCCTTTGCGCCCGCCGCCTCGAAGTCGGCGAAGAGATAATATTGCCCGCCGATCGCGATCGCCGCCCAATCGCCGTAGGCATTTTGGTCGGGTTCGTGAACCTCATACTCGGCCTCGTTCGACGGGAAGTTTTCAGGATCCTCCTTCGTCCAATGCGGGTGTCGGAATGTGGCCATCTTGCCGGTCGGCTTGGTGCGTTGATCGACAGGAGGTGCAACCAAGTTGAAATGGCCAAGACCATCCGTGCTGATCGCGTGGCTGGCCAGTGGGGAATCCCACGCGTGCTTGGAGGCATCGATGGGGCTCCAGTCCTCGGAGATCATGTGGAACTTGCCATCCAAATCCCGAATGACCGCGCAGTCCGATCCGTGGGACGGATCTTTGAAAACCAGCCCCATGTCCTTGCCGGGCTTTCCGTCCGTGAGGTCCTCGTCGATATACAAGTGGGGGTCTTGATCGTTTGGGAAATCATAATAAAAATAAGCCTTCCCATCGACGAACTCGGCGGTCGTCATCCATCTCGAACGCTTTTCTGCAACCGGCCCGTGGTGAACCCAATTCACCATATCGCGACTCTGCCAGGCATGGTAGCCACCGAGGCTATTATTCAAACCACCCGGGGCATTGAATTGATTCGGCCATTGCGTTGTTTGGAG
>CAIVXP010000045.1 GCA_903909905.1 Akkermansiaceae bacterium | reverse complement strand
TTGGTCTTCGCCTCGCCCGCCGCCTTGATGTACGGCAGCAGCGTGACATGGATGAAACAGACATTTTCCTTGCCGACCTCGAGCGCGTACTGCCTCAGGGCTTCGAGGAAAAGCAGACCCTCCATATCGCCCACGGTGCCGCCGATTTCGGTGATGAGCACATCGACATCGGGATTTTTTTCCGCGACTTCGTAGATGCGCGCCTTGATCTCATCGGTCACATGCGGGATGAACTGCACCGTCTTGCCCAAGTATTCGCCACGCCGCTCTTTGCGGATCACCGAGTCGAAGACCTGACCCGATGTCAGATTGTTCATCCGCGACAGCACACCGGAGGTGAAGCGCTCGTAGTGACCAAGGTCGAGGTCGGTCTCCGCGCCATCGTCGAGCACATAGACTTCGCCATGCTGGTATGGCGACATGGTGCCGGGATCGACATTGAGATAGGGATCAAATTTCTGCATCAGCACCTTGAGCCCGCGGTGTTCGAGCAGCGTGCCGATGGATGCTGCGGCAAGTCCTTTGCCGAGTGAGGAAACGACGCCGCCGGTGACAAAAATGTATTTCATAAAGTGTGAGGTGCGAATGGATCAGTGAGCGGTTGATGAAAGCATGCGTTCGATTTCCGCGGCCTGTTCGGGGGTGTCCACGCCGGGAGAGGTGTCACTGGTGTGAAGGACTTTGATCGATGCGCCGTTTTCCAAAGCGCGAAGTTGCTCGAGAGACTCGGCCTGTTCAAGCGGCGATGGCGGCCATGTGACGAAGCGCTCAAGAAAGGATCTGCTGTAAGCGTAGATACCCTTGTGGCGAAGCACCGCAAGACCCGGCACCGCATTGCGAAAATACGGCAACGGCGAGCGCGAAAAATACAGCGCGCGACCGTCGAGCGCGGTCACGACTTTCACCACATTCGGATCGGCCACCGCCGGATCAGCCGGATCAAGCGGATTGGCCGCCGTCGCCATGTCGAGGGTCGGATCCGCGAGCATCGTCTGCGCCAACTCATCGATGAGACCGGGGTCGATCATCGGTTCGTCGCCCTGGATGTTGATGATGTGGCTCGCCTGCGGCACGGCCTTGACCGCCTCCGCGATCCGATCGGTACCCGTCGGGTGATCCGGCGAAGTCATCACCGCCTTGCCGCCAAAGGCATGCACCGCCTCAAAAATCCGCGCATCATCGGTGGCGACCAACACCGCATCGAGCCGCTCACATTGGCGGCAACGCTCCCACACATGCTGGATGAGGGGCTTGCCGGCGATGAGATGGAGCGGCTTGCCGGGGAACCGGGTGGATCCCCAACGCGCGGGAAGAATGCCTAAAACATGGCCGGCGGATGAATTTTTGAGCACGCTGATATGAGGTTGGGCAAAGGTACAACAGCGGGACTCGTTCGGACAAGAGCGGTTTCGGAAAAATCATCCGAATGACGGCACCGCCGATTCCCTGCCCACTCTAGCGCAACTTTGCAGCCCGAATGAGGTTGAATCCTTGTATGGTCGCGTCACTCTGAAGACCTTATTCGATCAGCCCCGACCATGAACCCGACCGCAAAGAACCAGCGCGATGACGACGGGGCTCAGGACTTCGCGCTGATGAAACGCATCGCTTGCGGGGATGAGTCCGCATTTCGCGCGCTGCTCGAGCGGCACCAGGACTCGGTGGTCGGCACGGTTGCCAAAATGCTTGGCAACCCGAGCGACGCGGAGGACATCGCCCAGCAGGTTTTTCTTCGTGTCTGGCAACACGCCAAAAGCTATAGGCCCGATGCCAAATTCACGACCTACCTTTTCACCATCACCCGCAACTTGGTCTTCAACGAAACCCGTCGCCGCAGCCGCAAAAAAGAAATCCCGCTCGATACCGGCGACTCATCCGGCAACCACGAACCCGGCGATGATCCGCACCGCCAGCCGGATGCCTCTCTGCTCGAAGCCGAACTCCGCATCGCGGTCGACCAAGCCATCACCTCCCTCCCGGAAACCCAACGCCTCGCGGTGATCCTCCGCCGCTACGAAAATCTCTCCTACGAGGAAATCGCAGTGGTGCTCGACCTCTCGGTTTCAGCCGTCAAAAGCCAACTCTTCCGTGCCCGCAGTAGCCTGCGTGAGGCCTTAGCCGGATATTTAAATGACTGAAAATCAATGAATTGCGATTTTCGGGTCGGCTTTTTTGCGTTCTTGCCAAGACCCGCCTGCCAACCCTAAGCTCTCCCCCCGCACACCCGCCTAGGGTGCTCGCGCGAGAGAACCGACCGTTTCACCGCAGTGCGATACCTGGATGCCATCAAACGCTGGCGATTGGCCAAACAAGGCCTTTCGTCCGGCAGAAAAAGACGGATTCATACGGGAAACCCTCTCCTGCAAATTCTCCAGCAAAGCTTCTGGATCCGCTGGTCGCAGTTTGTGGCCTTCGCTCTGATCTCGGCCGTCATGGTTTACAATGCGGCTCCCGCGTCGGCCTTCGCTAATACCCCGGGCATGGGTGCCCTCTATGGTGCGGTCATCGCCTTTGCCGCCGTGGTGATGTTTCATGTTAGTTTGCAAACCGCCTGCGACTGCAACAGCCGCGTGCTACTCGTTTTCGGCGGACTCATCTGCCACCTTGCCGTCGTGCGCTTGGTCATGGGCCTCGCCTCATCCGGCCTGATCCCCCGCGAGCTCCACCTTTTCGCAATCCCCTTCGCCCTCGCCCCAATGCTGCACGGCATTTTGCTCGGCCGCTCGGTGGGTGCGTTCTCTGCGGTTTTTGTCACGCTCATCGGTTGCCTTTTCGCCCCCCAAAGCGAAGCGCTCGCCTACATGATCCTCAGCCTGGTCGCCGGCATCACCAGCGTGCTGCTCGCCAACCGGGTGCGCAAACGCGCGCAGCTGATGCAAATCGGCCTGAATGTCGGAGCGGTCACCCTCGGCCTCGGCCTCTTGCTCGGGCGCCTCGACATCGCCTCCTGTTTCGGACCAGATCCGCTAGGGCATGCCCAAATCTTTGGCATCGGCGTCGCGACTGCCATCGGCACCGCCCTCTTCACCGCGATGCTCATCAACGGCCTGCTGCCACTGCTCGAAAGCCTTTTCACACTCACCACCGACATCAGCTGGCTCGAACTTAGCGACCTCAACCACAAGGTGCTCCGCCAAATGCAGCTCGAAGCACCCGGCACCTTCCATCACAGCCTGGTGGTCGCCTCACTCGC
>CAIVXP010000044.1 GCA_903909905.1 Akkermansiaceae bacterium | reverse complement strand
GCCTGTTTGAGAAATTGGGCGACAGGGATGAACTGCGAATTGTCTTCGCGTTCTTCGGTCCAATGGATGCCGATGAAGGTTTCGTGATTGGGCGTCTTTACGCGCACAATCGTGCGGCCCGATGCCCCGCGTTTGATGGGGAGGAGCGTGATGGGCACCGTTGGGTCCACGCCGAGGAATTGTCGGGCGGTGGAGAGGATCGCTTCAGTTGGCATGGGCGGCCCCACAATAGGGTGGAAAATCCTCTTTGTGCCAAGGGAAAATCCGCCACTCACTCGTGGTGATAAAACCACAGCAAGACTAGCAGGCCGGTGCCGATGCCCCACAAAAGCCAACCGTTTGAAACGAAGTAGGGGTAAGCCATCAAGGCGGCCCCGATCGCGCGCGGTTGCCACAAATCGAGTTTTTTTCCGTAGGAAAATGCCCCCAAGCCGATCATTCCAAAAATCAGTCCGGCGAGCAGGTTGTAGGGGTCTAGGCTCATGGGAGAAGAAAGGAAGTGTAATCCCTCAGGGCTGTGAATTCAATCCATCACGATTTTTCTGAGTGTCGGCTTGTGTCGCCGCATGAAAGGTTCCATTTCAGTGGCATGCGATTGATGCTGATCGGTCACGGGTATCTGGGCGCGGCGGTGGCGCCTGTGTTTCGCGAGGCGGGGTGGGATGTAATGCCATTTTCGCTTTCTGGTGGCGAGGGCTCGCTGGCCTGTGATGTGGCCGACCGCGCGGCGGTGGATCATTTGCCGGTCGCGGATTTCATCATTCATTGCGCGGCATCCGGTCGCGGCGGTGCCGAGGCCTACCAGCGGGTGTATGTCGATGGCTGCCGGAACCTGACGGAAAAATTTCCCGGTGTTCCGTTTTTGTTCACCTCGAGCACATCGGTTTATTCGCAGACGGATGGTTCGGTGGTGACCGAGGAAAGCCCGACCGAGCCTGATCGCGAGACCGGTCGTTTGCTCTTGGAGGCCGAGCGCATCACGCTCGATGCCGGTGGCATTGTGGCGCGGCTGGCGGGAATTTATGGACCGGGCCGCAGTGTGATTTTGCGGAAATTTTTATCGGGCGAAGCAGTGATCGAAGAGGATGGTCGGAGATATTTGAATCAGATCCATCGCGACGACGCGGCGCGGGCGATTTTGCATCTTGCGACATCTGGTGTGCAAAAAGCGGTGTTCAACGTTTCTGACTCCATGCCGTTGACGCAAATCGAATGCTATCGGCGCCTGAGTGAAATTTTTGATCTCCCAATGCCGCCTAGCGGTCCGCGCGATCTTGATCGCAAGCGCGGTTGGACGCACAAGCGCGTGTCGAATGCCAAGCTGCAGGCCTGCGGTTGGCAGCCGATCTTTCCCTGCTTCATCGATGCGGCGACCGCGATTGCACCGACTCTGTGAATTGCTTGGTCGTGCTTGAAAAAACGAACGGCTGTGACGGGAGTCCGCCACAGCCGCTGGTCTTGACCGGTAGGTTTTTTGATTCCCGGTCGATTTGGGGGGAGAGTTTTCTTGAGCGCTAGCCTAGACGGGATCGGTAATTGGTGGCCTTTCCCTGACTGCATGGCCATTGTAGCTGGAAGCGCGAGATTGGCTATTGCGGCCTTTTCCAGTTGCATCTAGGTGATCATGCGTAGCGTGCGTAGGGAAATTACCTATGGGATCTAACCGATTGGACAGTACTGCGCCGTTGGTCTTGCGATGTTGATGAAGAAAAGTGAGGTCGTAGAATGGAATTTTCACGGCATGTAGTAGGGATAAATGGATCCTGGTGGTGCTGCCTTGCGGTAGCATGAGTGGAGAAAAGTAACGATGTCGGTTAGCTGGGAGACAGTCATTGTGTCGTTGAATGCGGGCATTGGTGAGGGGGTGGCTCCGCCAATTTGCCGGTCTGCACGGGCAGAGTAAGCGGGTGCTATGCCGTGTTGGGGTTGGGTGATGGCAGTGACGAGTTCGCCGTAGGACTTGATATGTCGGACCTCGCCACCGAGTTCAAACTGCACTTCCGGTGCGGCTGTCGGCATGGGCAGATCCACACCGGCGACGCTATGGCAATGATGGCATTTCATATCTTGGAACGCTTGCCGCCCCTTCTCCTCATTACCCTCTGGAAGCCTGAGTCCTCTCGATGTGCGTGAACGCTGTTCCTTGCAGGATGTCGCCATCGTCAAGACCGCAAGGAGCATGACCAGTTGCGGGATTTTCAACGCCTTCATAAGGGTAAAACATAGACGCTGAGCCGCTTTTGAAAATGGGTGTGCCTGCGAATTCGATTTGTGGGTTTTGCGCGATGAACGCTTCGCGAAATGCGCAGGTGCCAATTCGCTTGGCCTATTTCTCGATCATGCCGATTTCGATCCATCGGATCGCATATCGGGTCAGCTCATTGCCATCACCCAAGCCAAGTTTTTCGCGGATGTGCGCACGGTGGGCGTCAAGTGTGCGCGGGCTGATACCGAGGCGACAGGCGATGTCATGGTTGCTTTTCGCATTGCCGATCAATTCGAAGACCTCCATTTCACGATCGGTGAGACGCTCTAGAGGAAAGCTCGGTTTGGATTGCGGTTTGCCAGGCGAGAGGGTCTGTAGGAAGTGGGTGGTGACGGTGGAGCTTGCGAACACTCCGCCATCGAGCACGGTACGGATGGCTTTGAGCAGGTGCTCCGGCGCGGCGTCCTTCATCACGTAACCGCGGCCACCGGCTCGCAACACACGCTCGGCGTAAAATAACTCATCGTGCATCGAAAGCACTATGGTCGGGATCTCCGGGTGGGTGGCGCCAAGGTCCTTGATGAGCTCGAGTCCATTGCGCCCGGGCAGCGTCAGGTCGGTGATGACGAGGTCGGGCTTTTCGCTTTCCACCATGGCCAGCGCCTCCTGTACGGACCCGGCGGTGGCGCAAATCGTCATTCCTGACTCGTTTGAGATCAGACGGGACAGCCCCTCGCGCAGCAGGGGGTGGTCGTCCACAAGAAGAATGCGGTTCATGAGGTATATTTAATTACTCTGTGTGCTGTGTTCATGGATACAAGAAAAATACTTTGTTCAGGGCTCCTTGAAAAGATCGAGAAAGCGGTCTTCGAATTCACTGAAGACGCCCAGTTGGTCGAGTTCTTGTTTTAGTTCGTAGGCACGGGATCTGTCGTCAAGTGCTGCTTGGAAGAGTCGTTCGATGTTTTGTCTTTCCTTTGGACCGATGCGAGTGGGGTTGCTTTCGGGTGATGCCGTAAGAGCATGCCTTTTTTCGGGTTCAATATTTTCCACAGTGTGTTCCATCCGGACGAGGAAGTCTTCAAGGGTTTTTTCGACATTGTTCGCGTGGGTTTGCAGTTCGCTGAGGTCGAGTTCGACACCCGCCATGACACTGAAGAATTCGAGTACGGCGAGCGAAGCCTTGGGGAATGGAATCTGCGAAAACACATGGGGGATTTCGCCAAGTAGGCAGCCGCCCGCCAAGCCGCTGCCGGCAGCCATCCCGAGCAACACGCCATTGAGTCCGCTGATGGTCCCGCTTTCAAGCAGTTTGAGGTCGAGCTGTTTGAATTGCGCCAGTGTGCCTTGTTCGATTGCCGCGCCGAAGACGCGCGAGGGATTTTTCGGGCGCATCTGCGTGGCCATGGCGGCAAAAGTAAAAACACGTGTGACGCCGAGCAGTTTCGCCTCATCGATCAGTCGCCGGCAAAACGCAGCTCCCTTCACTGGCGGTTGGGCCTCGCCGATAAAGACAATCAGATCGTGTTGCTTGTTCGGATCGTTCCAAAGAAAGAGCCTGCTGCGCGGAAGCCGGCGGCTTACGATGAGCCCGTCTTTGACTTCGATGTTTTCGAGATCGAAAAACTCGGCCGCCGGAAACTCGATGAGCAGGTGCATGCCAAGTTTCGCCATCAGGTAATAACCCGCGCTGATTGCGACACCGCTCATGCCCGGCCATGCGGCAACAAGCCAAGGGTCATGGAGTTTTTCTTCGTGGTGCATCCAAATGTATCGCCGATCGTGTGTTGGGGTTTGTGAAAAATAATGCCAAGCCCGCCAGTCAGGCGTGACGCAACTCCTGCGCGGCCTTTAAAGGAAGCGCTCCTCCATTTCGGGCAATGGACAGCGCGTGAGGTCGGAACTCACCGTGTATTCAAGTGATTGGCGCGCATCCACCGGCAGCATGCTTTCCAGGCGCGGCAGGATCGAGCGTGGCGCGGCAAGCACCCAGATCGGGTGATCTTCCTCGCGCACAATTTCGCCGATGCGTGAGGCAACGCGCCGCATCGCGTTGCGTTCAATTTCATCCTTGAGTTCGTGTTCTTCACCGTACGACATGCCCCCCTCGACGCCCACGGCATTGCCTTGGCTGAATCTTCCCGCCTTGTCAGTGACCCACTCTTGGACGGATAGCACATGTTCTTTGCCGGATTCGGTGGGTTCTTCCAGCAAGTGTTCTTGATCAATCGGGTCAAGCCCGGCCTCGCGGTATTTCAGCACCCTGATCCGGCCAAGGTTGGCGGCAATAATGAGCTTCTTCATGAAATTAAAATGTGTGCGACAATCCGAGCCACCCGTTGGCTGCCGGCGCGTTGCCGCATGTTTTTGTTCGTCTGGCAACTTCGCCCAGAACGTGGCGGGGCGCATGGGGAAATCGTTGCGCGATTCGCCCGACGCGTATCAGTGAAACTGCTTACTTCTGCCGTTCAAAATTTTTTCGGCTTGTGGATTTTTTCAGCCCTTCCAAAGCATGCGTGCACCGAATGCCAGAAGCAGGCAGCCGAAGATCCGGGTCAACGCGGGATTGGAAAGCGAGCGCATCAGGTCACTGCCAAACCAAGCAGCAATGGCCGAGGCAACAGCGGCAATGGTCGCGACTTTCCAATCGATCAAGCCCGGTGTGCGGGCGTTGTTGGCGGTTGCGGCGATCGCAGTGACAATGATCACCGCAAGGGATGTCGCCACGGCTTGTTTGTGATTTTGGCTGAGCAGGCCGACAAATGCGGGCACCATCAGGATGCCGCCGCCGACGCCGCAAAGCGCACCTAGCAACCCGGCGGCCAGGCCGATGATAATGGTAATCAGGAGGGTTTTCACGATGTTGGAAAATGGTGCGGGTCAGCGGAATTTTTGCGTGCCTTTTCTTGCGAGGGAAATTTCCACAATGAGCCGATGGAGGATGAGCCGGTGGTCGAGACCGGTGGTGACCAGTGATTGGTCGGCCTTGAGTGTCGCTTCCATGATGTGTCGCAGGCTATCTAGGTCAAAATGCTTTGCGTTTTCGGCAGCGAGAAAGATTGGGTAAACGTTCACACCCGATCCATCCTTTTTGCGAGGCAGCCATTCACGGTCCATTTCCGGCAGCCGGTTCAATGCGGCGGCAAATGAGTTGTAGTTCGATGTCGATACTTTGAACGAATCGATGATGAGACGGGCGAGAAAAAGGTTACGTACCACGCCGATGATAGATGCGCGCATGATGCCGATGGCGGACTCATCGGCTTCGAGCAGGTGGTCGATGAGTTGAATCGCATGCGAGGCATCGCCACGCTGGATCGCGCGTCCGGTTTCGAAGACCGCAGCCTCGCGACTCAAAGGGACCAGCTGGTGCACATCAGCGGTGCTGACCGTGCGGCGCTGCGCGCCCAGATAAAGATCGAGTTTTTCGAGCTCGCTGCGAATTTGCTGAGACTGCTCACCAGCAAGCATGACAAGGAGCTCGAGTGCCTCATCTTCAAATTCCAGTCCAAGCTTGTCCGCCATGTCTGCGACGAGTGAAGCCACCTGTTCCTGCCAGCCATCACGATTGGTGTCGATCCGGTCATAGATGTGAACCTCGGCGGATTTTTCGATAAATTTCCAGAACGAGCGGCGTTTATCGATGCCTTGTGCGGTGAGTAGAAACTTCACGCTCGCTGGCACCCCTGTCTCAAGAGCGGCCTGCAGGTTCTGCACGCCCGACTCGGTGCGCTGCGAACGCCCGGTGACTGAGTCGCTAAAAAAATTCGCATTGCGAAGCCAAACAACCTTGTCGCCACCAAACATGGGAAGTGTCTGCAGTGCCTGAACCACTGAGGAGCAGATATCGAATGCCGAGTCGGAGTTGTCAGCAATGCCGTCGATGATCTCGTGGGTGAAGCCATCGTCGGTGCCGCCGGTGAGTTGATTGTACAGCTTGAGCGCCTCTTCACGCACCATGCCTTCGTCGCTACCGATAACCGCAAAAATTCCCGCAGAATTTGCGGTGAGGGATTTCGATTTAGCGGGCACGGTCCGGTATTAGCCTGCCGCAGGGCCGAGGGCAAGCGTCAGGCTTTGTCGCCCGGCTCTTGCGACAGCTGTTGCTCGAGTTTCTTGATTCGCTCGATCAATTTCGGCAGACGTCGCACGCTGGCGCGCAGTTTCATTTCCTCGTTGAAGGGCTTTGCCGGGCGCCCGGCGTAAATGGCGCCGCCAGGCAGGCTGGTAGTGACCCCTGCGCGCGCGGCAATTGTTGCCTTGTCTCCAATGGTAATGTGACCGGCCGTGCCGACTTGCCCGGCAATGGTGACATAATCACCGATGCGTGTGCTGCCGGAAATGCCGGTCAGCGCGACAATGAGGCAGTGTTTGCCGATGATGGCGTTGTGGCCGATTTGCACCAGGTTGTCGATTTTGGTGCCCTCGCCGACAATGGTTTTGCCAAAACGCGCGCGATCAACCGTGGAGTTGGCGCCGATTTCCACATCATCGCCGATCTCCACGATGCCCACTTGGTCGACCTTCACATGGCGGCCTTGCGAAAGTTCGTAGCCGAATCCGTCCGAGCCAATGATTGCTCCGGGCTGAAGATGTACGCGGTTGCCAATCACGCAGCGCTCGCGGATCGCAACATTTGACATGACATGACAGTCGTTGCCGATGATGACATCCTCGCCGATCACGCTGTTGGCGCCGATCTCGGTTCCGTCGCCAATACTGACGCCGGCCATGATGACCGCGCCGGCATGGATGCGCACTTTTTCGGGATCAAGCCGTGCTGCAGGGTCGATGCTGGCCGAGGGGTGGATGCCGGGAATGAAACGGCGCGTGGCCGCAGCGAAGTGGCGAACGACCACCGAGAATGCCAGTGTTGGATTTGCCACCGCAATGAGGGCCATCTCAGACGGGCCGCCCGTTTCGCCACGCGGCACGATGACCGCGCCAGCTTTGGAATTGAGAAATTGCCCGTGATATTTTTCGTTGCCGAGAAAACTCACATCGCCGGGGCCGGCGGCATCAAGAGCCGCCATGCCGATGTAAGACGAATCGAGCCCGCCCCGGACGATGTCACCATCGACCCAACGGGCGAGCTCGGAAAGCGTGAGATGATTGGCCAATTTTCAGGCTCCAGTATTACTTCTCTTTGCTCTTCGGGGCATCGTCTTTCTGGAGCGATTCCGCAGGAGCGTCCTTGTTGAGGTCTTTGAGTAGAACGGTGGTGATGTCGGTGGCGTCCTTGGTGTAAAGAAGCAATGGGACCTGCGATGTGCTGAGGCCGGACTTGTCGAAGACATAGTCGTAGTCGTCTTTTTTGGCCTGCTCTTCAACAAGTTTGCGGATTTCTTCAAGGATGCCTTTCATGCGCTGGATCATTTTTTCGTTCAGTGCCTGATTGCGGCGCTGGAGGAACTCGCGTCGCTCGCGGTCCAGGGCAACGCCCTCTTGCTGTTTGGTTTGAAATTCCTTGAACAGAGTTTGTTTCTTCGAGTCGTTGATCGCTGGGTCATCGAGCTGTTTGCGAAGGTTGCCAAGACTGGTTTCAAGCTCGCGAATGCGGGAAAGGCGCTCGTTGTTGTCCTTTTGGATGCGTGCGCGCTCGACATTAATTTGTTTCTGCGCTTCGTTGGTGCGGTAATACTGTTTGAACAGTTCCTGCATGTCGACGGTGGCGATGTTGACCTTGTCGGCGGCGCTGGCTGCCGAGATGAGTACTGCCGCGAGCGCTGCGGTAAATAGACGACTGATCTTTGTCATTGGTTTGTGTGGTGGGGGATAGGTTCCTGTTTGGAGGGTGAGTCCAGAATGAGGATAATTTCAGGCGGCGTCAACGACCATCCGCAGGTGAATTTTGATGCTTATAAATCCGCCAGGCATGAAACTAAAGGCGTGGGCGCTGAGTTTCAGGCCAGGGCCGCCAAAAGTTTGTCATGAATTCCGCCAAAGCCGCCGTTCGATAGGACGGCGATCACATCCCCGGCCCGGGCTCCTGTTTTGACGCGCTCGATGATTGACTCCAGATCGGGCATGCAGTCGCCACTGCCGCCTAGGCGAGCGATGTCTGTGGCGAGTTGCTCGGGGTTGAGGCGATCGTTTTCGGGGATTTTGTGCAGGTCGGGGATCGGCGCGACGAGGGTGACGTCGGCGAGGGCTAGCGATTCGGCAAGCGGCTGTTGGAAAACCGCACGGCGCGTGGTGTTGGATCTTGGCTCGAAAAGAACCCACAGCCTTGAGCCCGGGTGACGTTGGCGCAGACTTTGAATGGCCAAGCGAATCGCTGTCGGGTGATGGGCGAAATCGTCGACTACCTTGATGCCGTTGACCTCGCCTTTGAGTTCCTGGCGTCGAGCCACCCCTTCGAAGGAGTCGAGTCCCGCCGAAATATCGCTTGGTGTCAATCGGGCGAAGCTAGCGGCAGCCGCAGCCATCGCGGCGTTACGGACATTGAACTCACCGGTCATCTGAACCGAGCATGACATGCCGCCACGGGTGAATGAACTACGATGCTCATCGTATCTTACATTTTCGATGCGTAGACTGCAATTTTCCGAGAAGCCAACAGTTGTGATTGGGCACGGCGCTTGTGCGGCAACCT
>CAIVXP010000043.1 GCA_903909905.1 Akkermansiaceae bacterium | reverse complement strand
TATCACTGCATGACCTCCACCCTTCCCGCATGGTTCACCGAAAGGCAGCAAGCCGCACGTGCGCGCTACGAATCGCTGCCTGCGCCGAAGCGCAATGACGAGACCTGGCGTTTCTCAAACCTCAAGCAACTCGACTTCGCTGGCTTCGAAATGGCCGCAAGCAATGCGTCCGCCAACGATTTGATCGCGCGCTCGCATGGCCTCGGCAAAACAGCCGCAAAGTTTGTTTTTGCCAACGATCAACTCATCCACTCCGAATGCCATGTCGCCAATGGCATCGTCTGCCTACCGCTGGCTGACGCTCTGGTTTCGCACAGCGAGCTGGTGCAGGCTCATTTCATGAAACAGGAAACGCGGCTCGGCTCGGCAAAGTTTGCCGCCTTGCACGAAGCATCGGTTGCCAATGGGCTTTTCGTGCATGTGCCGGATAATACTGAGGTCGCAGGCACGATCGAAGTCCACCATTGGACTTGTGGCACCAACATCATGAGCTTTCCCCACACGCTCGTGGTCACGGGGAAATCCTCAAAAGTGCGCGTAATCGATATTTTCCGCTCGGCCGACGAACTCAGCCCCGGCGTGGTCATCGCCTACAACGACCTTGCGGCCGGACAAAATTCGCAGCTCGACTATATCGCCATCCAAGCGGTCAACGAAGTCTCACGCGTCATCCAGATCAACGAAACCACCACCGCGCGCGATGCCTCGGCCAAGGGTTTCATTCTCAACATCGGCGCCTCGTGGGCGCGCAACGAATCGCTTTCGCGCCTCGAAGGAGCGGGTTCGCGATCGGACATGCTCTCGGTCTCAATTCCCGCTCGCGAGCAGGAATATGACCAGCGCACTTTTCAGCATCATGTTTCGCCCGGCGCGTACTCGGACCTGCTTTACAAGAACTCGCTCTATGACCACTCGCGCACGATTTTCTCGGGCCTGATCTTTGTCGACGAAGGCGCGCACCACACCGATGCCTATCAGACCTGCCGCAATCTGTTGATGAGCGACACCTGCGAGGCAAATTCGATGCCCGGTCTCGAGATCAATGCCGACCAAGTGAAATGCTCGCATGGCAGCACCTCGTCGCAGATTAGCGATGAAGAAATTTTCTATCTGCGCGCCCGTGGCATCGATCCGGTCCGCGCCCGCCAGCTCATTGCGCGCGGGTTCTCGGTCGAGGCCGTCGAGCGTCTCAACGATGAGGCCACCGAGGCACTGGTCCTTGGCTTCATCGACGACAAGTTCGCGCACATCGCCAGCGGCGGCGCTTGAGGTCTGTGCAAAGGGCAGGGACCTAGGGAGGCACGACACTCCTGTCGTGCAATCTGTGCGTGGTGAAAGAGCACGACAAGAGCGTCGTGCCTCCTTACCTTCGGCCATATTCATGTGTCCGGGAAATTGTAGAGGGCTTTAAGGTCCAAAGCTAACCGCCGCCGACCATTCAGTCCTTGCAAAAGCATAGAAAAACAGGAATATGCTTTTATGCGCACGACCATTGATCTTCCAGACCCGTTGTTTCGCGAGGTGAAGGCCACCGCCGCGCGACAAGGCATGCGTCTCAAGGATTATGTCACCGAGGCTTTGCGGGACAAACTGGCCAAGCGACCGGCACAGGCGAAGAGGCCGTGGATGAAGTTTGCGGGAATCGCTGCCAATGACCCGGAGATGGTGGCTGAACTCAAGCGCATCGAACAGATCGTGCAAGAGAACTTCGAGCAAATCGAAGAGGAGGACTGGAAATGATTCTTGATACCAACGGCCTTTCCGGCTGGTGGCTGAATGAACCGTCCCTCATCCGCCACCTTGAGCGCGCGGACTGTCTTTGCGTTCCTGTTCCGGCGTTGGCGGAATTTCGCTTTGGCATTTTGAAATCCCGTTTTCGGGAAAGGATGACCACATGGCTTGATGATGCGCTTGCCAGCACTTCGGTGCTGGTGGCTGACGAGACCACAACGAGCCATTATGCTGAGATCCGTCTTCAACTTGCATCTGCAGGCACGCCTATCCCGATGAATGATCTTTGGATCGCCGCCATCGCCCGCCAACACAAGCTGCCTGTCATTAGCCGTGATTCCCATTTCGATAAAGTTGTCGGGCTTACAAGGATCGATTGGTGAGCGGTCGGTTTGCCTCGAAAATCGAATGCATCTTGCCCTAGGGAGGCACGACATTCCTGTCGTGAAATCTGCACTGTGAAAGAGCACGACAAGAGTGTCGTGCCTCCTTACCTTTGACCACATGCGGCTTGCGAGGTGAGCTAGGCCGCGTTATGGGTGAACCCGCAACCATAAGCCCCCGTAGTTCAATGGATAGAACGAGGGTTTCCTAAACTCTAAATCTGGGTTCGATTCCCGGCGGGGGCATTTGGCTTGGTGTTGCGCAGCGCCTTATTTTTCAAGGGCTTCGCGCAGGGCCTCTAGTTCTTCCCAGCGTTGGTAGAGTCGCACGACTTCGGCCTTGGTGGCATCGAGTTTTGCAATGAGCTCGGGAATCTCCTCGTAGTGCTGAGCTTGGAATTCCGAGTCGTTGAGTTGGCATTCGATTTTTTCGGCGTCCTTTTCCGCGGCGAAGATGGTGGCTTCGATGGTTTCAAGTTCGGTGCGCTCCTTGAGGCTTAGCTTGCGCGGTTTGGTGTTGGAGCTGGTCGATTTTTGCCGTGCGGCGGCGTCACGCGCGGCGGCCTGCGATTGGATGCGCATGGCACTTTCGCGGGCTTGGCGTTTTTCGAGGTAGTACGAATAGTTGCCGGGTTGCACAAAGACACCGTCGTCCTCGAAGGCGATGATCTG
>CAIVXP010000042.1 GCA_903909905.1 Akkermansiaceae bacterium | reverse complement strand
TGCAAATCATCCGCAAAGCTCCAACTCTTCAATTTCGGCTTTTCAGCATTTCAGTTTCTCAGCTTTTACCCCTCTTCCTCTTTTGCTCTTCATTTCAGCTTTTCAGCTTTTCAGTTTTTCAGCTTTTACCCTCTAAATGCGCATCGCCCAAGTCATCGGCCGGGTCACCCTAAGCCACCAGGACCCCTCCTACAAAGGAGGCCGCTGGTTGATTTGCAATCCGCTCGCCGCACGCGACTTCAACACCGCTTGCAGCACCCCACCCGCCATTTCGAGCGAATCTTCACTCGTCACCTATGACTCACTCGGCGCCGATGATGGTGCCATCGTCGGCATCGTCGAAGGAGCCGAAGCCACCGCACCTTTCGATTACGACATCCCCATCGACGCCATCACCGTCGCCATTTTCGATTCACTCCACTATTCACCACCCACACCATGACAAAAAAAGTCTTCACCGCCGCTGACATCGAAGCACTCCTGAAGTCCGGCAAATCCGCTGCCGACATTCCAGCCGACGCCGTTCTCACCCCTTCCGCGAAAGACACGCTGCGCGATGGCCTCGGCCCGATCCGCGGCGGCGCAGCTGGCGCATCCGCCGCCGCTACAACCGAGCCGATTCTGCCCGATTACGAGTTCACTTGGAAACCCGGCTCAGATCCGAAAACCCCCGCCGAAATCCAAGCCTTCTTCCGCTCACCCGCAATCGAAGTGCTCAAGCAACGCATGGTCGACATCGGCAAACGCATGTGGGCCCGCGAATACACCGACGGCAACGGCGGCAACCTCACGCTACGCGTCGGCGATGGCCTCGTCCTTTGCACCCCCACTCTCGTTTCGAAAGGTTTCATGACCGTCGAGCAAATCTGCCTCGTCGATCTCGATGGCAACCAGCTTGCCGGCAAATTCAAGCGCACCTCGGAGTGCATGACGCACCTCGCCATCATGAAAAAGCAGCCCAAGGCGAAAGCCTGCTGCCACGCCCACCCGCCACACGGCACCGCCTTCGCGGTCGCCGGCGTCCAGCCCCCGACTTGCATGATCCCCGAAGCGGAGGTCTTCCTCGGCCAAATCGGCATCGCCGAGTACCGCACTCCGGGCACTCCCGCCAACGCCGAAGTCGTAGGCAACGCTGCGATCCAACACATGGCCGTGCTCATGGCCAACCACGGCGTGATCACCTGGGGCAAGGACATCGAGGACGCCTACTGGAAAATGGAAAACGTCGAGGCCTACTGCAAAACCGTCTGGGTCGCATCCCAGCTCAATGGCGGCAGGCTCCTCACCATCACCGGCGGACAAGCCAAGGAGCTCATCGCTCTGCGCAAAACTCTCGGCATGGACGACAAACGTGCCACATGGACCGAATGCCAGCTCTGCGACAACTCGGACTTCCAACCCGGCACAGTTTGCCAAATCGGCGATTCCAAGCCGGCAGCCTCCGCCAAAGCCGCCCTCGATCCCGAGGCGGAAAAACTCGTCCAAGCCCTCACCGATCAGATCATCGCATCGATGAAGTGAGCGCACGCCGCTGCGTCAGCCCCGATTGAGAGGCTAGGGTCGCCGTGACGGTGAAACCTGTTTCCCTAAACACGACCACGCCTGCAGAAAAACGGGCAGCTCGGTTCTTGTGATCAAGGGCCCGAAGAGAGCGCGACTTCCAATTTTTGCCCGGCTTGGATCTCAATGTCGGGGCCGAAGGTGATGTTCACCGAGCCGCCCTTTTCTTCGACAGTAACGGCAAGATTTTTTCCATCGATCGTTGCGGAGACTTTTAGCGGCGTTTTTGCGGCGGCATGCACCAGCGACATCGTACGCAACGGGACCTTGCCGTATTTCACTGCGAGCTGCGCAAACATCTTGCCGTCGGTGATTTTCTGACGGTAAGTGCCCCACCCTTCGGCGGTGGTGAAGGGCGCCTTGAAATTTTCCGGATTCAACTTTGGCGCAAACCCGATGTGGTGCTTTGGGCCGTGGCATTCGAATCCAGTGATGGCGATGAGTGCGCCGTAGCTGGCCATCGAGCGGGCATAATGATCGCCACACTCCACTTCGTTGAAAGGGTTGCGCTTGTTGCCGTCATAACGCTCGTCGAGGGTCTTGATGACTGCCATGCCCTCCTTGACCATACCTTCGGCGATCATGTGCGCAGCCGCTTGGTATTCGAAGCCGTTCATCGTCTCATTGAGGTAGCAGGCAAAACCGGAATAAACTCCGAATGGCGTCTCACGGCCCAGAGCATTGGCGGTCAAAACCATTCCACCCTCGCCATCGGTGTAATAGGGGCGACCTTTGGGGTCGGCTTGTGCATCGTACGCATCCAGATTGCGCGCGAAGTTGTATTTCCACAACGAGCGTAGTGCAGACCGGGTGGTGTCTTCATTGAGCACGCGCCCAAGACCGACCTGCCATGCCCATCCTTGACCCATCACTTGATCGATGTGGACCGTTTCATAAGCGCCGAGTTTCTTCGGGTTTTCCGGATCGGGAATTTGGATGAACCACTCGCCATTGAACAGCTTCGCATCCATCGCTGCGCGACCTTTCTCGGCCCTCGCGCGGCAATCGGCGGCAAACTCCGCCTCGCCCATTTCCAAGGCCATCTGCTCGCCAGCCTTGAGAGCGGCAATATAGAGCCCGCTGACCCATGGGATCACTCCATGCCATGGTTCATCGAGCGTGGTGAGCATGGGTGTGTCGAGCAAACCATCGCCATCGCGGTCGCATGCGTTGGCATACTCGATGGATTTTTTGACGCGCGGCCAAAGGCGCTTAAGCATTTGATCGTCGGGGTTCGTCTGATGCGCACGCAACACGCAAAGGATCACGCCGCAGTGACCGTCGATCGCGCTGTCCCCACCGATTTCACCACGATACGCCATCGAGCCATCCGGCTTGAAGCCAAAGCCATACCACACGCGCTCGATCACATCCTGTTCCAATTCCGGAAAAAGCCGCGCATGGGCCTGAGCATAGTGCCAGACGTGGTTTGGATGTCCGGCGCAACTGCGAATGCCTTCGTAGGTGTAAAAGCGTCCGTCAGCAAAACGGTAGCAAGTCGGCGAGGCCAATGCATTCAGCGGAATCATGGCTCGCTCCAAAAACCAATAAGGCAGCGTGGAGTCGTACCAAGTTTCATTCCACAGCCGGGTTGTTTCATCGAGACGATCGGCATTCGCGACGATGTCGCTCGCCACCTCCGCCGCATCCTTGAAGCGTTTTCCGAAACCATGGCCTGTCTCAGAACCTTTGACGGTTTCGATCGAATTCGCAAAATGCCATGCAATCACAAACGCGGCCTTGCCGAATGAACCGGGTGCGAGAGTGAGCGATTCGGTGACTCCGCCGATCAGGGGCTTGCCGGCTGGAGACGATGCGCTCGCAGCACCCTCGGCATCAAAGACGGACTGCTCAGCTGCGGTGGCGAGCTGCGCGCTGCCACGAGCCTTGTTTCCACCGATGGCCGCCAGCGCCATACTTCCCCAATCGCGTTGCTTCTGCGGTGGAACCGCACTGTCCTTGAAAACAATTTGATCCACGCTGATGTGGCCCCACCCGCTGCTTGCCTGATCGATGATCTCAAGTCTCGCGGTCTTGCCGGCCAGCGACATGACGTTGAAGGACGCCTCGCGCATCATGCTGCTGTTGGCCCCGCCGACACTTTGCACAACCTGTCCATCCACAAGCAAACGGACTGCGGCATTAGCATTTCCACCTCCGATCAAAAAGCTAATGAAGTTGCGCTCGATGACGAATGGCTTGCTGATGAGCTTTCCAGTCGCCGCATCTCGGGTAAGCGAATCTTTCGCGGGGTCGGGAGGATTCGCAGGATCACCGGGAGCCGAGGCATGCGAGTTGACAGAGCGATCACCACTCAAGCCGGTTTCGCCAATATGGGCCGGCATGTCCTGTTTGGCGATGGGCCCTTTGACAAAAGCCGCGCCTTCAACATCCCAGCCATCATAGGTGGTTTTCTCAAAATCTTCGAACACGATGTCGGGGCGGCTCAACTTCGCATCGGTAGGATATTCCGCCCGACTCACTACCATGACTGCACTGCCCTTGGAATTGACCGAGTTGGTGCGCACCAGGCCCGGATAATTTCCAATCGTGTCGATGAGAACCGGGTTTTCCAGCCATCCGCCGATCTCCACTTCCACTTGCTTCGCGCCGATGTTTTCCACGCGATAACTCATCACCGTCGCGGGATAGCTGGAGTCATCGTAACTCAGCGGACAAAATGGCGAGTACGCCTCCAGCGTCACTTTGATTGGGCAATCTGGATCGGAGTAACTGACAGTACCGAAAGGATAAGCACCCGTGAACACGACATTTTTCCAACCCTTGCGGTCGAGCGTGCGAATTTGTTCATTGCCATCGATGGTGATTTTGATCGCAAAACCTTGCTCGAACGGTGAGGGCTGATTTCTTACAGGTTCGACATAGTTGCCGCCCTGCCAGGCACCGAGCCCCTTGGGAAGTCCGTGCCATGAACGATCCTTGTACTGGATCTGACGCGGCAGCACACCGTTCAAAGGGCGGTTGAAAATATCCCAGTTCCAAAGTTTTCCGTCACCACCAAGATAGACCAAGCTGCCCGTGGTGATGCCGCCAACGGGCATGCCGATGTTCATCAAAGCCTCACCCGTGTAACTCCGAGGAGCGCCGCGATCATACAAAGAACGCTCCCATTCAGCGGACAATCCTTTCTCGGCAGGGATGACCGCCGACCACTTATCCGTAGGAAGTTTTTTAAACTCAACCGCGATTTCGCCTGCATGCATTGCGGACCATGTACAGAGGTTGACGAGGGTGTTGATGAGTAAATTTTTCATTAAGTTGCTGTTATTCTATGCGAGATGAAAAACTTCCCGCAGCGGCGTGCTCAGGGGGCTGCAGTCGGTGTGCGAGGGCATGACTTCCGCCATGTGCTGCCACCATTTTTGACAAACTTGGGTTGAGGCAATGGCCGCCCATTGATCCTCGTCCTCGATTTCCGCGTAGGCAAAAAGCCGATGTGTCTCCGCCTCGAAAAAAATCGAATAATTTGAAACGCCATGGGTCTTCAGCACCTGTTCCAAATCGGGCCAGATCGGATTGTGCCTTTTGATGTATTCCTCCTCGGCACCAGCATTCACCGACATAAGAAAGGCTTTGCGGATTTTCATAAGACTATTTCTCAGCGATGTAGCGGAACCTGAAACGACCGCTCGGCGCGGTATCACCATCGGTGTAAAGCACCGTCAAGTCGTCAGGCAGTTTGATGTTGTCGAGCCACTTGAAATCGAAGGTCAGCGGATCCGCCGTGAGTTGATCGCTGCGGTTTTCCGACATCTTGAACATCGCTGAGCGAGGCACGGCCATGTGCATCTGGTTGCCTTCGACACGAAACTTGATGTCTGCCGCCCGCAGCCAATTCCAGCCGCCGTTGTTTTTCTCGAGCAGCGCGTCGTCATTTCCCGGCGAAAGGCGGTTGATGATAAAGTCATAGCCGTTCCAGGTGTGGTTGACCGGATTGCCAGTGCGAATGAGCAAGGTCATCCAGTTCGGATCGGTCGCGGGCGTGATCGGATTTTCCGTCCGCACATAGAAGTAGATGTTGTTGTGATCGCGGCAGACCTTCATGCAAAGCAGGCTGTTGCGGCCTGTTTTGTTGGTGTAGCGAGGGGCTTCCTGGCCGCGCCATGTGGAGCCGTTGCCATCGAAATCCGGTGAGGGAATGGTGACGCGTGTTTTCAGCGCCGCCCCAAAGCCTTCGAAGTCGCGCGGGATCGTGTTGCCCACATGGCCTTTGTATTCCGGGGTAACATCATTCCACTGGTCGAAGGACCCGTTGATGTCGATGACTCTCTTCTCGCCGCCCGGCGTGGCAGAGCTGGCAACGGGAATTCCCGGCACGCCCTTATAGCGCCTGATGTTGGCGATAGCCTGATAATAGTAGTTATCGCCGAAGCCGCCTCTCATCGGCTCGATGTCGCGGCTGAATTCTTCATTGAACCCATCGCACTGAACCCAAGGGCTTTGCATCGAATGGGTGAGCCCCGCGATCCATTCGTTCCATGCGGTGATCATGACGAATTTCGGATCCACCTTGAGCGCGTGATCCC
>CAIVXP010000041.1 GCA_903909905.1 Akkermansiaceae bacterium | reverse complement strand
TGAGGGAAATTTCACTCCTGTTAGGCGCTCAAATCCGGTCGAGAAGCACATCCTCGCCCAACACCACCAAGTCCAACGAGCCCTTAAGCGTCTTGTCGAGAAATGGCGTGTTCTGCGATTTCGACTTCATGAACTCGCGGGTGAAGGTCGTCTCGCCGGCTGTGTTGAAAAGCAAGAGATCGGCGGTGGAGCCTTCCTTGATCGCGGGGACAGGCAGACCCATCAGGCGGCGTGGCTCGGCGGAAAAACGCTTCACCACCAGGTCCCAGCCAAATTTGCCCGTCGCGACAAAGTGATGGTAGAGCGAAACCAGTGCAGTATCGAGACCGGTGATGCCATTCGGCGCGCTGACAAAATCCAGCGATTTTTCGAATGGCGTGTGCGGCGCGTGATCGGTGGCGATCAGGTCGAAGGTGCCGTCGATCAAACCCTCAAGCAATGCCGCGTTGTCCGCCTTGGTGCGCAGCGGCGGGTTCATCTTGTAGTGGGTGTCGTAGTCGCCGATGTCGTCTTCGCAGAAAATCAGGTGATGCGGTGCCACTTCGGCGGTGACCTTCACATCGCCGCGCTGTTTCCACCAGCGAATCGTTTCCATGCCGATCTTGCTCGAAACATGCTGGATGTGAATGTGAGCACCGGTCGCATGCGCGAGGCGGATGTCACGATCGATGATGATTTCTTCGGCGCATGCCGGCGATCCCTGAATGCCGAGGCGGTAGCTCATCGCGCCTTCGTTGAGCGCGCGTGGTCCGGCAAGCTCGGGCACTTCGCAGTGACTTGCGAAAAACATGCCCATTTCCCCCGCATACTGCATCGCGCGGAACAACACCGCCGCATCGGCCGTCGTGTCGCCATCGTCGGTGAGCATCTTCACCCCCAGCGCGCGCATGCCGTCGATGCCCGCCAGCTCCTTGCCCTTGCGCCCTTTCGTGACACAGCCGGAAGTGTAAACTGGGATCCGCGAATTTTTTGCGGCGATGGCAAGTACCTGCCCGACCACCGTCGCCGAGTCGATCGCCGGCACGGTGTTGGGCATCATCACCACACCAGTGATGCCGCCATTGATCGCCGCCTCGGACCCTGTCGCGATGTTTTCCTTTGCCTCAAATCCCGGTTCGCGAAAGTGCACATGCGCATCAAACATCCCGGGCATCAAAATCCGCTCCTTGGCATCAATCACGCGGCAACCGTCGGGCACCTTGATCCCCTTCCCAATTTTCCGAACCACACCGCCCTCGATCAACACATCGCCGTGCGTCAAGTTCGGACTTTCTTCCGTGGCGATGCGGGCGTTTTGGATGAGGAGGTTCATGGTTCGTAGCGCGAAATTGATGGGGCGGTGATCATGACTCAGATCCGGCATCGGGCTTGAGCCAGTAAAGGACTGCCATGCGGACCGCGATGCCGTTTTCGACCTGGTCGTTGATGAGGCTGCGTTCGTAGTCCATCACCGCGTCGCAAAGTTCAACCCCGCGGTTCACCGGGCCGGGATGCATGAGGTAGAGCCCGCGTTGGCGGATCTCCTCAAGGCGCGCGTCGGTGATGCCGTAGAGTCGGTGGTATTCGCGCACGCTCGGGAAAAACTGCGCCTCTTGGCGCTCCATTTGCACGCGCAGCAGGTAGACCACATCCGGCGACCATGCCATTGCCTCTTGATAGTTGGTAAAGCGGCGGATGTTCTCCGGTCCACTTTGCGGCACCAGCGAACCCGGGCCGAGGTAGGCGACATCGACGCCGATCTTTTTGAGGATCGTGCTCGTCGATCGCGCAACTCGTGAGTGCAGGATGTCGCCGATGATGAGAACTTTTTTGCCGACCGGATCGGGAAACTTTTCTTTGATCGTGAACGCGTCGAGCAATGCTTGGGTCGGGTGCGCGTGGGCGCCGTCGCCGGCATTGATCACCGAAGCGCGAGTCTGTTTGGCGATCATGCCCGGCAGGCCGGAGCGCGCGTGGCGCACGATGATGAAGTCCGTGCGCATCGCTTGAAGGGTTTCCACCGTTTCGCGCACCGACTCGCCTTTGGTGATCGACGAGTGCCCGACATCGAAGTTCGTGACATCCGCCGAGAGGCGTTTGGCTGCGACCTCGAAGGAAGAATGAGTGCGCGTGCTGGGCTCGTAGAAGAGCATCAGGACCGACTTGCCTTTGAGCGCCGGAACCTTTTTGACCGACCTTGTGAAGAGCTCTTTGAACGGAACGGACTGGTCAAGAAGATGGTCGATCTCTTCGCGACTGAGTGATGATATATCGAGCAGGTCCTTACGCGGCATGCTGGAGCTGGGGAAAGTAGTGGAGGATTCCAAAGGCGATTGCGAGAAAACAAATCGCAAAAATGAATCCCGCATGGTGGCGTGAAATCGGCTTGCGAAGAAGCACATACAGCGCGACGAGCATCGAGATAACCACAAATGGCGCGGTCACGATGATCGGCTGATCGTAAAACCAAGCGATCGAGACCCCGATCGAGACAGGGATGTAACCAAGCGCCACGAGCAATGGGTGAGCTATTTGCAGGCGCGGGTCATAGACTTGCTCGACCTGCGCTATGGCACCCTGGCGTCGCAGGCGATCGATTTCGCCGGGGCTGTGCTTGCGACTGGGAATTTTTCCATCCGATTCAGCGCTTTTCGGCTTGGGGGGGGCGATGGGCTCGGGCTTAGGTTCCTGCACAGCGAGCTTGGCGACCACGGGCTCGGATGGTGGCATGGACACCGTTTCAACAGCGGGCTCCTTGTCGATCGATGGATCAATCGCAAGGGTTGGCACGAATGAGAAATCTTCGACGGGCGATTCGATCTTTTTCAAATCGAAGGCATAGGCATCGATCCTCGGCAGAGGCGCGGCATCGGCGAAGGCCGCGGTTTCATCGGCGGGTCTCTGAGCTGGAATGCCAAGGTTACCGCGGAGCTCTGCGATCTCCTCGGCGGATTTTTTGCGCTGTGGCAATAGACTCATGGCGAATCCTTTTGAATGACCCGAACCAGATCGAGGCCATCGGTTTCTTCGAGGGACACCTTTACATGATCGAGGCGGCGGGTGTCGAGGGCGATGCCAACATAATTCGCGGAAATCGGCATTTCACGGTGACCGCGATCAATGAGCACGGCCAACTCGATGCGAGCGGGACGACCATAATCCGAAAGCGCGTCGAGCGCGGCGCGGATCGTGCGACCGGTGAAAAGGACATCATCGACAAGGATGATGTGCGCGTCCTCGACGGAAAACGGGATATCGCTCTGCTGCAGTGCGGGGTTTTCGCGCAGGTGCTCGAAGTCGTCGCGATAGAGGGAAATGTCGAGCACGCCGAAGGCTATCTCGCGATCATCCTCGGCAAGCAAATCGATCAGGCGCTTAGCCACATCATCGCCACGGCTGCGGATCCCGACCAAGGCGATCGGCTGACCCGCGGTCTTGTCGCGGATCGCCGCGGCAAGGCGGCCGATGGCTGCCTCGATTTCATTGGCGTTGAGGATTTGCTCGCTCATGGGTTTTCGCTGCCGAAGTGGAGAATGCCGATATCTCGGCGGCGTTGCAAGCCATCGAATCGGATTCCGTCGACGGCCAGATGCGCGGCATTTACCGCATTTTCACGGGTTTCGGCCCCGCAGACCACAGCCAACACGCGTCCACCGGCGGTTTCCCACTGACCCTCGGCATTGAGGCGTGTGCCGGCGTGATACACCCGACAGTTATCGGCAACATCGAGCCCGGAAATGCGGTCACCCGAACGCGAAGTTTCGGGGTAGCCCGCCGAGGCCAGCACGACGCAAACGCTCCAGCCTTCATCGAAGGACAAAAGGTCGCCGCGAAGGTGCCCTTGGGCACCTGCATGACAAAATCCGGCCAAATCCCCTTTCACCAGCGGCATCACCGCTTGGCACTCAGGGTCGCCAAAACGGCAATTGTATTCGATCACCTGCGGGCCGCTCGGCGTGAGCATGAGGCCAAAGTAAAGAAACCCGCGATATGGCAAGTCCTCGCGGCGCAGACCCTCAACCGTCGGCCGCACGATCTCGCGCTCGATCGTTTGCATCAACTCGGGCGATACCAACTGACGGCTCGCCACCGCGCCCATGCCACCGGTGTTGGGTCCGTGGTCGCCATCCTGCGCGCGCTTGTAATCGCGAGCCGGCGTAAAAATCAGATATTGGTCATCGACGATCGCCGCAAACACCGACACCTCGGGACCGGTGAGACATTGCTCGACCAATACGCGTCCCGGGCCAAAGCGTTGCTGCGTAAAGACCTCATCGAGGAAGCCCATCGCCTCTTTTTCGTTCGCACAAACAGCAACCCCTTTGCCCGCGGCCAAGCCATCGAACTTGAGCACGGTCGGGTACTCCCACGCGATCGCTTTCACCGCTTCATCAAGCGTCGCGGTCGCCGTCGCGCGCGCGGTCGGGATCTGGTGACGCACGAGAAACTCTTTGGCAAATGCCTTGCTGGCCTCGAGTTGTGCCGATTCCTTTGGCGGACCCCAGCACGCGATGCCTTCCTTCGCGCAAAGGTTCGCAAGCCCCTCGCCTTTCACGAGATAACTCTCTTCGCCCGCTACGCATAGATCGATGCAATTCGACTTCATCCACGCGATCAACGATTCAAGCCCATCGACCGATACCGGCTTCGCCAATGTCGCAATCGCATCACTGCCAGGAAAACAATAAAGCTCGGGTTTGACCGGTGATTCCGACAATGCCCTCACCAGCGCGTGCTCACGCCCACCCTTGCCAACAACGAGAATTTTCATCCGCACGAGTTCTCCCCGAATTTCGACGCCGACTCAACACCGAAAGGCAGGTATCGCCGAAGTTGATGGCTTGAGGAAGTGGGCCCGGAGGTCGGTTGTTCAATTTCTGCGAGAAAGTTGCCTTTATTGCCACTTTCCCGCCAGAAACATGCAGAAAATCTCACCTTAGGAACCGACCGTACGCCCTCCTAATTCATATGCACTTTTCGTGAAATTTTGTGCCCTTCGTAGTTTAAGCTGGCGGTTCAGTTGGAATCAAGCGCGGCAAACTCAAGCACCACCCTCGCTTGCTCTTCCATGAGCGCTGGCAGTTCGGATCGCAAGCACTTGGCTCCCATGATCTCAGCCAAGGCCCCCTGCTCCATCTGCACGACGCGCGAATAACTTGCAAAGATGGCCTGTAAGGGATTGTGGAATTCGAAGATCCTTACAAAGCCCGCCGTGACCTCATCGATGCGCCAGATGCAGCCATCGGCTTCGCGTAACTCCATCAACATGATGGCCTTTTTCTCCATCGTGCCCGCTGCCGACATTGCCTCCTGATACCTCGTCTTGAGTGCTTGAAAGTACTGAAAAATCAATCGCTCCGGCGCGCTTTCGCCGTGCATGCGTTTTATCAAGTTCAGCAACTCAAGCGTGAATCCAGGCCTGCATTGCGGAAACAAGTGCGAAGCCTTTTCACTGAGGCCGAAGAAAATTTCCGGCCTGCCGACGATATTGCCGGCCTGTCTCGTGCGATTGAGGTAGCCGGCCTTCACGAGATCTTCGCAGCTCTTCCTCGCGGCCATGTAGCTGCCACCCAACTTGGCCGACAGCTCGCTGGCCGGCATCGCACCGGACACTTTCAACTCGAACAAAACCGCTCGCCAACGCGGGCGGATCAAATCCCAAAAGGCGGGGATTCTTACAGGCATGACGAAGAGTCCATCGCGACGCTCAAGGCGGCAATTCGGAATTATACCATAAAATGAAAAAAACCGGACGAGTCTGCGCCCATCCGGTTTTTTTGTTTTGTGAGCTGCGACCGGTGATCGCCGCTACATTGATTATTCTTGGCCTGGGCTCCACTCTTCGGAGGCAGCTGCCGCGAGATTGAAGGCCTGCTCGAGGCCGACCATTTCGCTGGACGGACGCAGGCTTTCGAAGCTTGCGCTCTCCTTCTTGAGTTGCTCTTCCGAGTAGCCGACGGCCTTGATCGAAAGTCCGACGCGGCGCTCGACCTTGTCGACCTTGATCACGCGGGCCTCGATCTCGTCGCCGACCTTGATGATGTCCTTGACCTTCTCCACGTGGTCTTCGCTGAGTTGCGAGATGTGGATGAGACCGTCGATGTCACCGGCAAGGCTGATGAAGGCGCCGAACGAAGCGATCTTCGCGACAGTGCCCTTGACGAGGTCGCCGACCTTGAAGCGCTCGTCGATGAGGCTCCATGGATCCTCTTCGGTTTGCTTGATGCCGAGCGAAACGCGCTGGTTGGCCTTGTCAATGGCAAGCACAACCGCCTCGACTTCGTCGCTCTTCTTGAGGACTTCGGAGGGGTGGTTGATCTTGCGAGTCCACGACATGTCGGAAACGTGGATCATGCCATCGATGCCTTCCTCAAGTTCGACGAATGCGCCGTAAGCGGTGAGGTTGCGGACCGGGCCCTTGATGGTGGCGCCGACCGGATAGCGAAGCTCGATCTCGTCCCATGGGTTCGAATCAAGCTGACGCACGCCGAGCGAAATTTTCTGCTCTTCGATACTGATACCGAGGACGACCGCTTCGATCTCCTGGCCGATGTCGAGAACGTCGCTAGGACGGGTGATACGCTTGACCCACGAGAGTTCGGAAACGTGGACGAGACCTTCGACCCCGCGCTCGATTTCGATGAACGCACCATAGGGAAGGAGCTTGGTCACGCGGCCTTTGACACGCTGACCGATCGGGTACTTGCGCTCGATGTCTTCCCAGGGGTTGTCGGACATCTGCTTGAGGCCGAGCGAAACACGCTCTTTCTCGCGATCGACATCGAGGATGACGACATCCACGGATTGGCCGATGTGCAGAAGCTCGGAAGGATGGTTGATGCGGCCCCACGACATGTCGGTGATGTGGAGAAGACCGTCCATGCCCTGGAGGTCGACGAAGGCACCGAAGTCGGTGAGGTTCTTGATCGCACCGGTGACCTTGTCGCCGATCTTGACCGATTGAAGGAATGTCTGACGAAGTTCGGAGCGCTCGGCTTCGATGACTTCGCGGCGGGAAAGGACGATGTTCTTGCGCTCGTCGTTGACCTTGACGATTTTGAACTCGTAGACATTGCCGACGTACTCGTTGAGGTCTTTCGGCGGGATGATGTCGACTTGCGAGCCAGGCAGGAATGCCTCGACACCGACATTGACGGTGAGGCCGCCTTTGATGACGCCCTTGACCTTGCCGCGAACGAGTCCGCCGTCTTGGAACACCTTGACGATTTTTTCCCAGTTCTGTTTGTGGGCTGCTTTCTCTTTCGAGAGGACAACCATGCCCTCGTCGTTTTCAAGTTTCTCGAGAAGGACTTCGATCTCGTCGCCGATTTCAATTTCCTCGTCCTCGAATTCGTTGGACGGGATGGCTCCTTCGGATTTGTAGCCGATGTCGACGAGGACAACCTGCGGGCGGATTTCGAGGATCGTGCCTTTGACGATCGATCCTTCGCGGAATTCGCGGAATTTGGAATCGATCAGGTCGTTCAGTTCAGTGTTGGCGGGTGCCTCAATGGCGGTGCTCATGGTATGTTTTGGTTAGGGTTAGGTTAGTGGTTCGTTTTCCTTCCGACAGTGCCCCGTGAAATGCTTTCTGCAGGCACCGGGGCTCCAACCGCCTGCAGAAGAAAGAAAAACGGATCGCGAAACTAACCTCTACGCCACCTCTGGCAAGGCCAAAGGCCGGAAAATACACCGAAATTCGGTGGAATTTTTACCCCCGAGAAGCCGCAAATCAAATCATCGCATGATAGATCCAGTACCGGCCGCTTCTTATGGGTGGCCGCTGAGCCCACGGTACAGCCCATGTTTCTGGATATATCTCGCTACATCAGGACTGAGCCATTCGTGGGATCCGCCTCCACACCCTATGGCCTCCCGAACCTCGGTGGCCGATGCTGGATGCTCATTCGTAATGGTGTGCATCAGGAAATTCTCGCGTGGTACCACTTTTCCGCCGCGCGAAATTACAATGAATTCGACACATCGTGCGAGTCGCTCGGGATGCTTCCACCTCGGCAAGGCCTCCCATTGGTCGCCACCCATAATCCAATACAACTTCGCTGTCGGAAAACGCGACTTCATCAACTCGGCCGTTTCATAAGAATACGATGCCCCATCGCGCTTCAATTCAAGATCATCGATCACCGCCCATGGCACGTCCGACATCGCGAGGTGCAGCATCGCCGATCGGTCCTTAGGGGAAGCTGGTGCCGACCCCTGCTTGTGCGGGGAAATCCGGCACGGAATGAAGCGGACCTCATCCAGTCCAAATTCCCTCACAGCCAGCTCCACCATGTGACGATGACCCAGGTGCACCGGGTCGAAGGTTCCACCGAAAAGCGCGATTTTGCGTGGCTGGGGCACATGGTCAGATCAGCGAATACGGCTCGCATTGCAAGCCCCGAGCAATGGATGCCGTAGTCTGAATCGGCGTTCAGGGCTTTACCCGGCACCCGCCAGCGTTTAACAAGCCTCCCGCCATGCACGGATTTTCCTACAAAAACGAGTCACTCTTCTGCGACGATGTCGAACTGAGCTCCTTGGTCGAGGAGCACGGCACTCCGCTCTATGTCTATTCCGCAGGCACGATTCTCGATCACTACCGCCGCCTCGATCAGGCGCTCTCCGAGGTCAGCCACGAGGTCGCTTACGCGGTGAAGGCAAACTCGAACCTCTCGGTGCTCCGCCTGCTCGCCCACGAAGGTGCAGGCTTCGACATCGTCTCGGGAGGCGAACTTTTTCGCGTGATCAAAGCCGGCGGCGATCCGGCCCACTGCACCTTTGCCGGCGTCGGCAAAACGCGCGATGAAATCGTCTATGCGCTCGAGCAAGGAATCTACTCATTCAATGTCGAGAGCGAGGAGGAACTCCGCTACCTCAACGAAGTCGCCGGCGAGCTCGGCATGATCGCTCCCGCTGCTGTGCGCGTGAACCCGAATGTCGACGCAAAAACTCATAAGTACATTTCCACCGGCAAATCTGAAAACAAATTCGGCGTCGACTTCGATGCCATCACCGGCCTCTACGAACGCGCCGCCAAGGAGCTTCCTCATATCCGCATGCGCGGTCTGCAAATGCACATCGGCTCGCAACTGACTTCAGTCGCCCCCTTTGTCGAAGCGGTCGAAAAAGTTGCACCACTCGCACGGCAATTGAAAGAACGCCACGGCATCGAATTCTGGTCGATCGGCGGCGGCATCGGCATCGTCTATCAGGACTCACTCGAGTCCGGCCCTTCACAATGGTGGGAAAACAAAACCGAAGGCGAACGACCGCTCACCATCGAACAATACGGACGCGAAGTCGTGCCGCGCCTCAAGGACCTCGGTCTCAAAATCCTCGTCGAGCCCGGCCGCTTCATCGTTGGCAACGCCGGCGTGCTTATCACCCGCTGTCTCTACGAGAAAAAAGGCTCCGCCAAAACTTTCCGCATCGTCGATGCCGGCATGAATGACCTCATTCGCCCCGCTCTCTACGAAGGTCACCACGAAATCGTGCCGCTTCACAAACCCGCCGACAGCAGCCTGCAAAAAGTCGATGTGGTCGGACCGATCTGCGAAAGCGGCGACTTCTTCTGCCAAGACCGCGAGCTCCCGCACTTCGCTCCTGGTGATTGCGTCGCGCTGATGTCTGCCGGTGCCTACGGCTTCGTGATGGCATCGAACTACAATTCACGTCCGCTGCCCGCCGAGGTGCTCGTCGAGGGCGAGACCGCCACCCTCGTGCGCAAGCGCCAAACGCTCGACGACCTCATCGAAGGCGAGCTCTGATTCCATCACGCACGCTGATGCGGAGTGGACGCGCCGGCAGCCATCATCTTCATTTCACCCGTGCTCGCCTGGTTCTCCAACGACCGCTTTCCGCTCTACCTCGCGCCCATGGCCGGGGTCACGGATGTGATTTTTCGCCAGATCTGCAAGGAGCTCGGCGCCGATGTGATGGTGACCGAATTCGTCTCCGCCGAGGGCATCCTCCAACGCGACGATCGCACCCGCAAGTACACCGAGTTCAGCGACGATCAACGCCCGGTCGGCGTGCAAATCTTCGGTGCCGATGGCAAACGCATGGGCGAAGCGGCGAAGAAAATCATCGATTGGAAAAAACCCGATTTCATCGACATCAACTTTGGTTGCCCGGTGAACAAGGTGGTCGCAAAAAATGGCGGATCCTCATTGCTAAAAAATTGCCCCTTGCTGGCGGAAGTCGCATCCGGCGTTGCCCATGCGGTCGGCGACGAGGTGCCGGTCACCGCAAAAATCCGCACCGGCTGGGACTCGGAATCGATCAACGCAGTCGAAGTCGCAAAGATCCTCGAAGACAGCGGCATGAGCGCCATCACCGTGCACGGCCGTACCCGCGCCCAAGGCTACGGTGGTGAGGCCGATTGGAATGTGATCGACGCGGTCGCTCGCTCGGTGCGCATCCCGGTCA
>CAIVXP010000040.1 GCA_903909905.1 Akkermansiaceae bacterium | reverse complement strand
GATGTTGTAGTCCGCCTGCCAGCCGAGGCCACCAGTGACATAGGCGAGCTCGGCGTCGAAGTCGGCAGCCTCCGCGGAGTTGATCGTCCATGTGAGGGTCGGGTTGAGGATGGTGTCATCGCCGAGCGCGGGAAAGAGTGGTTCGCCGGGCAGCGAGAAACGAAGGTTTCCGTCCACCTCAATGATCGGTTGGCTGGTTTGCCCGCCGACGCCATATCCGCTGCGGATGATTTTTCCCTGGACGCTGCGGTTTGGTTTGTTGGGTTCGCGGATTTCGAAGCCGATCGTTTTGCCCTCGTTGAGTTGGAGCATGAGGCCGGATGAAACCGGGTCATTGCGATAGGCTTGCTCGAGGATTTGAAATTTCACCTTGCCGGCAGGGTCGCGCAGAATCACCGAATCGGTTTCCGCTTGGGCCGTCATGCCGGAGAAGTGCGCTTTGCTGATTCCCGCCTTGAGATCGAGCGGCACCGAATCGCGAACGACCGCGAAACCCTGATTGTAAATGGTGAGCGAAGGCTCGGCAGCGGCCGGCATCAGCGCGGCGGCGAATGAAGTGAGAATGCGGAGCTGGATCGTGGCTGATGATTTCATTTTCGTGAGATTCGACACAATCAAGAGCGAATCCTAGGGAAATGCCACTCATTTTAAACGGGTTTGAGCCTGTAGGTGGGTTTAGGCGTGCTGATGAACAGGTAGATGAAATGGCCCGATTTCGCATCAACTCGCCGCTTTACAAGCCCTGAGCTGCCCCCCATATTTCCGCCCCATGACTCTCGCCGCAATCGACTGGCTCTCCATCAGCATCAACCTCTTGTTGGTGATTTTCGTTATTGTTTGCCTTCTGATGACCCTGCTTATTTTGATGCAGCGTCCGAAACAGGAAGGTCTTGGTGCGGCCTTTGGTGGTGGTGTGACGGATCAGGTTTTTGGTGCGCGCACGACGAATGTGCTGCAGCGGGGAACGGTCTATCTGGGCTCCTTGTTTTTCGTGCTAAGCCTGACGCTTGCGGTATTGATCGGTCAAAAAAACAAGAAAACCACTCTCGTGGCTCCGAAGGTGGAGGTGAAGGAAGCGGTCGAGGAGAAATCAACTCAAGGCCAAGCCCAGTCGGCAACGACGACTCCTGCCGCTCCTGCGGCACCCGCTCAAGCCTTGGAGGAAGTCGCGAACGCGCTCAATGCAGCGTTAAAGGAAGCTCCTGCGGATCAAGCGCCGGTTCCTCCAACACCCGCTACTCCAGCACCTGAAGCGCCGAAATCGGAATCGTCAGAAAAATCTGGCCAACCCTAACGCTCTACCAGCGTGAAGTCATCAGAAGGGCCAGCAACCGTTCAGCCGGTGTGGGCTCGAGAAAATGCTTTTCCTCACGCGCCGCCCGGTTGGGGATGGGTGGATTACAAAGGCGGCAGGCATGTGTGTGAATCCGAGGAGGTTTTGATTGCGGCGATTGACGGCGATCAAAATGCATTGCTGGCTTTGGTGTGGAGTCCGGCTTCGGCCCACATGGTTTTGCCGGAGGAGTTGCGTGGTGCGACGGCGGCGGTGCTTCATTCGAGGCGTGCGCTTGCCGCGCTCGATTTGGCAGATGCTTGTAATAAAATCCGCTGGTTCAGTTTTCTCGCGAGCGGGCTGGCGGCGTATCTGTTCATGCGGGCGTGGTCGATGGCTCCCGCAGGCGAATGGGTGGCGCGCTTGGAATTTTCGATTCGTGCCTTGCTCACCTCGATGTCGCTGGGTGTGGCGCTTTTGATGTGGCTCGTTTTCGCCTTCATTCCGTGGTATCAGGCGCGCAAGCGGGTGAAGGAGTTGGATCATTGGACGGGCGGTGACGTGGCGGCCGCCGTGCCGGTACTAAGGTTTGAAACATGGTTGGAAATGCAGAAAGCGCCAGCGACGCGGTTTCTCATGGGTTTAATCACCTTGGTTGGCATCGCGCAGTTGTTTCCCGGCAACTCGATCATGGCAGCTGGTTTGTTGAAGGACCCGGCGCATCGCGATTGGTGGCGCTTGCTCACAGCTCCGCTGATGCACGGCAATCTGATTCACTTCATGATGAATGGCGCGGCGCTGCTTTACCTTGGCAGAAGGCTTGAGGTGCTCGCCGGTTGGCCGCACCTGATTTTGGTATTTCTGTTCGCCGCTTGGTTGGGGGGCGAATCTTCGCTGCGATTTGTCGGATTGCCATCGGTAGGTGCATCAGGTGGGCTGATGGGCTGGCTGGGTTTTCTAATGATTTTCGAATCGCTTCATGGCCGACTTGTTCCGATCAAGGCGCGTCGCCGTTTGTTGGCGGGAATTTTTCTTACGGGCTTGATCGGTGTACTTGGCTTTCGATTCATCGACAATGCGGCGCATCTTGGCGGGCTGCTGGCGGGCTTGGTCTACGCGTTGATCGTTTTTCCGAAATCCGCCTCTGCCGCCCGCCCGCGTCCGACTTGGAGTGATCGCATTGCCGGATTGCTTGCGGCGCTGGTTTTGGCATTTGCGGTGCTGGTCGCTTTATGGAAAATTTTGGATCAGCCTTTGTGAACTTGAAATCGTGATGCGCTCATTTGTTGCAAGATTGATTTTGTTGATGCTCATGCATGTTGCGTTTGTGCGTGCAGCGGAGATTGATCCCGCAGTGATGGAGGTTGGACGGGTTCAATTCATGATGTGTGCGGCATGTCACGGCAAAGAGGGCGAGGGGACTGCCGCCGCACCTCCGCTGGCGGGTTCCGAGTGGGTGGGGGGGGGCGCGGAGAATCTTATTCGCATCCAGCTTCGCGGGTTGCGCGGGCCGATCACAGTCAAGGGTCGTGAGTACGACATTGCCGGTGGCATGGCACCGATGGCGTATCAAAGGGACGAGCAGATCGCGGCGGTGCTGACTTATGTGCGGCAGTCATTTGGCAACGATGCTCCACCCGTGCAAGCATCGGAAGTGGCCGCGCTGCGTGGTGAGGTTGGCAAGCCGCAGTTGACTGTGGCGGACCTCGTGCCGCATGGGCAAGCCGCTCCTGCAGCCGTCGCGACGCCATCAAACAAGTATGCGAATCTCGATGAAGGCGAATCGTTCCCGCGCTGGGTGGTGATCGGCATCATCGTAGCCCTGCTGGCGGGCGTGGGGCTGTGGCTCGCGAAATCGAAGTGAAATTTTTTCGCGCGCGATTTAGCCATCAGCGGTAGCAGGACGAGTAGGGACTCGGCCACAAGGGTCGTTGCCCAGCAAAGAAAGATTTTGAAATCCGCATGCATGGGATTTCGCTCAAAAGCGAATAAAGATTTTCGTTTGATGCGATTTCAATTATGACTGTCTCATGCTGGATGCCAGCGATGAAATGGTGTTGGTGACGCCCGTGTGGAATGATGCCGCGCGACTTGAGGCATTCGGCCCGGAGCTTGCGGCGGCGCTCGCATCGGCGGGCTTGCCGCTTCGCTGGGTGATCGCCGATGATGGATCGTCCGTTGACGAGCGCGAGCGGCTGGTGGCCTTGCTTGCGGAATTTTCGCGCGTTTATCCAAACGTGTTTTTGCATCATGCGGATGCGCATCGTGGCAAGGGATCGATCGTGCACGAGGCATGGGCCTTGGTGCCCGATGCGGCGTGGTATGCGTTTGTCGATGCCGATGGCAGCGTGTCGGCGTGCGACATGATGGGCTTGCTTCGCGCTGCATCCGATGCGGGGAAGTCGGTGTTAGGCATTCGTCGGCCAACGGCATCGACGCCTGTGGCGATGAGTCTGTGCCGTGGCATCGCGCATCGCGGCTATCGCTGGTTGGTGCACGCGTGGCTGGGCCTGAGTTGCGAGGACCCGCAGTGCGGGGCGAAGGTGATTTTGGGAAATGACTACCGGTGTGTGGCCTCCAAATTGCTGGAAAATGGCTTTGCATTTGATTCCGAATTGCTCGTCCGGCTGGCGAAAGCTGGCTGCGAATGGCGCGAAATCCCGGTGGGCTGGGCTCAGAAAAAAGGCGGTAAAATAAGTCCTTTTCTCGATGCCTGGAGCATGATCGCCGCGCTTTGGCGGCTGCGCTGAACGGTGTTAATTTTACGAAAACGGTAAAAAACGTCGACACGGCAAAAATTTTTTGTCATGTATTCACATACAAATAGCTGAAGAGCTATTTCGCATGGTACAAACCTCGGGTTTCAGCCTCGAGGTGGTCGAGTCGGAGGTCGCGATGATCGCGCCCTGAGCCCCCAACGCTTGAGCCATCATGAATACGAAAAAAACCAAAAGTCCTGCAATTTCCAAGGCGTCGCCCTGCGGCATCAAACGCATGGAGCCTAACTCGGAAATCGAACACCTGAAGCAAGATTTGCAGATCTTCTACCAGCACTATGTCAATGCGCCGATCGGGTGTTTTTCGGTTGGCGTCGCGGGTGACATCATGGCGTTGAATTTTATGGGCGCGAGCATGCTTGGGCTCGGCCTCGAGCAGGCGATCGGCAGCAATTTTGTCGATCATGTGATAGAGGTCGACCGGGCGGCGTTTCATGAATTTTTTGACATGATTTCCCAGCATGGCGCCGCGATGCCGTGTCTGGTCTGTTTGAATAACAGCAATGGCGGAGTGATTTTTTTGACACTCACCGGAGTGAAATTGCCGAATGAAAATTTTTGTCATGTCACTGCGACGGACACCACCAAGCTTTTTAATGCGCAGAGTGAATTGAAGCGCACGCAGGACGATCTGGATTTGATGGTCCAAAAACGCACCGGCAAGCTACGCAGTCTGGCGCGCGAGTTGACGTTGGCTGAGGAGCGCGAGCGGCGGCGGATCGCGGGCTTGGTGCACGATAACTTGCAGCAGCAGTTGGTGGCGGTTTTGCTCAACATCGGCGCAACCAAGGCCAAGAACCAAAACCACAGGCTTTTGGAGGAATTGGAAAGCATTGAGCTAATGACGAAAGAATGCGTTGAGATCACTCGCTCGCTGGCTGCGGAGCTAAGCCCTTCGGTGCTGCATCAGTGCGGTTTGGCCGCCGGCTTTGGCTGGTTGCGTGATTGGTTCCTTGAAAAGTATGGTTTCAATCTCGAGGTTTCGGCGGATGTAGCGCTGAGGCCCGACGAGGACATTAGCATCACCTTGTTTCAATGTGTGAGGGAAATTGTGTTCAATTCGGTAAAGCACTCGGGGGACAAGGCGGCATGCTTGACGATGGCTTGTGATTGCGATGCTTTTGTGAACATTTCGATCAAGGACCAGGGGAAGGGTTTTGATGCCGCGGCACTTTGCGTGCAGGATGTATGGAAGGATGGATTCGGTTTGTTCAGCGTGCGTGAGCGGGTGGAGTTGTTGGGTGGCGTGATGTTGATCGAATCGGCGCCAGGGCAGGGGGCATGTTTCACGCTGCGTTTCCCTGCGAAAGCCATCAATTGTTGTAACAGTTGTAGCCATGGAAAGTCCTGCGAGAAGGCGAGCTGTGGCAAAAGGGTGTCGGGTGAACCGCACGATGAGATTGATGAGGCAAGGGTGCCCGTGCAAATTTCGCGCAGAACGAGTGATGAAATGCCGCGCATCCGCGTTGTGCTGGCCGATGACCACTCGATGGTGCGCCAGGGTTTGGTGCGGGTCTTTCTCGATGAGGCAGACTTCGAGATCGTGGGTGAGGCGGCCGATGGCAAAGAGGCCCTGGAGCTGGCCCGCGAGCTGCATCCTGACGTCATCGTGATGGACCTGCAGATGCCGGTGATGTCGGGCTTGGAGGCGACTCGCGCGATCCGCAAGGAGCTGCCAGAGGTGCAGGTGATCGGGCTTTCGATGGATGCCAACAAGGAGTACCGCAGATCTCTGCGGCGGGCTGGAGCGCTCGATCTGCTGCACAAAGGTGGCTCGGCGAAGGATTTGATCCAGCGGGTCCGGGAGCATTTGGTGGCAAAGGCCTGATCGACCGGCTGTTGAAAGCGCTTGCACATCGGCGGATCCGGGCCTACTGGCAAACGCATGGCAATTCAAACCACGCTGATTCTTTTCAAACCCGATGCGATTGAGAAAAACCTGACCGGCAAGGTGATTGCCCGGTTTCAGGACGAGGGATTCGTGATTCGCGGCATCAAGATGATGCAGCTTGATGATGCGATCCTGCGCGAGCATTACTCGCATGTGGCGGACAAGCCGTTTTTTCCCGAGATTGTAGCATTCATGAGCCGCACGCCGGTGATCGCGCTTGCGTTGGAGGGGGATGGTGTCATCGACCGCGTGCGCGACCTGCTCGGGCCGACCAATTCGAAAGCGGCGCCTGCGGGCACGATCCGCGGTGATTTCGGCGAGGACATGATGACCAATGTTTGCCATGCGTCCGACTCGCCCGAGGCGGCGCAGACCGAACTGAAGCGCTTCTTCAAGGCTGGCGAGGTGTTCGCGTTCTGAGGCGGCTTCTCGCGTGCTTGTATTGGCCTGCCGCCGTGTTAGTGTGGCAGCATGCTGTTTGATGTGCCTGCGGCGGATAGCTGGTGGGGCTGGATTGCCTTGGCGTTGTTTTATGCAATTGGCGTCCTGCACGTGGTGCATGCGCTGATGCATGTGCGCACATCGCAGGGCGCGATCGCGTGGGTGCTTTCATTGCTGTTGCTGCCGTTTGTGGCCATCCCGCTTTACTGGTTGCTCGGCCCCAAGCGGTTTTCCAGCGAGGTTGGCGGGCGGCGCTTCAAGAACAGCAGGCTCGCAGTGCTGGCCGCGGAGATGATCGAGCGGCTGCGGCGCTACGAGGTCGATATCCCCGAGGATGATGCGTTTGAGCGCGCGGCTCGGACTCTTGGCGGCCTGCCCTTCACGCGCGGCAACCGCTTTGAGTTGCTCATTGATGGCGAAGAGACCTTTGGAAAGGTTTTTGAAACGATCTGCTCCGCCCGTAACTACCTGTGCGTGAATTTTTTCATCGTGAAGAATGACGCGCTCGGCATCCGTTTTCAGCAAGCTCTGATTGAGCGGGCGCGGGCCGGGGTGAGGGTGTTTTTTCTTTTTGATGAATTCGGATCTTACAAATTGCCCCGACGATATTTGCGCGAGTTGATCGATGCCGGGGTCGAGTGTCACTCGTTCGGGGTCAATCGTTTTTGGTGGTCGCGGTTGCAGCTGAATTTCCGCAATCATCGCAAGATTGTGGTGGCAGATGGTGAGGTCGCGCTGATTGGCGGACTCAATGTTGGTGACGAGTATCTTGGGCGCAACACGCGCTTTGGGGGTTGGCGCGACACTCATCTTTCAATGCGCGGGCCAGTGGTACAAGCGGTACAACTGGTGTTTCTTGAGGATTGGTATTGGGCGGCCAATACGATACCTGAGCTCGAGTGGGAGACCAGGCTTGAGGAGGCGGACCAAGTGGCGGCAGTGATCCCGACCGGCCCGGCTGATCCGGCGGATTCGTGGCAGCTGGTGGTGGCCGAGGCCGCGAACACTTCGCGGAGCAGGCTGTGGATCGCTTCGCCGTATTTTGTGCCGGACGAGGGGGTTCTCACCGCGCTGCAGGCAGCGGCGATTCGTGGCGTCGATGTGCGGATCCTCATTCCCGAGCGGGCAGATCACCTGCTGGTGTGGCTCTCGGCATTTTCATATTTCGAACAATCGATCCCGTATGGAATCCGAATTTTCCGTTATCATCGCGGGTTCTTGCATCAGAAAGTGATGCTCATCGACCATCGACTTGCGGCGGTCGGTAGCGCCAATCTCGACAACCGCTCGTTTCGTCTCAACTTCGAGATCACCGGGTTTTCGGCCGATGCGGCATTTGTCGATGCAGTTGCGCGCATGTTGGAGGCGGACTTTGAGGCAAGCCTCGAGGCGCGGGTTGAGGATTTTTCGAAAAAACCCTTCTTTTTTAGGGCTGCTTGCCGTGTCGCCCGGCTCATGGCTCCGGTGCAATAGGGGTTGGCTAGCGCCCACAGGCCGCAAGAATGATCTTGCCATGAGTGAATGGTGACAGTAATGACACAATCCATGTTGGGTATCCACCCACCATGAATCTTGCATGAATCTCTTCAAACTGCTGAGCGCGGAACAAATCATCGCCGACATGAAGGCGGTGGAGCATTGGCAGGCGATCACCGAGCTGGTAGACAGGCTTGTGACGTGTGGGCTGATCACACAGGGCCAGCGTGACGAGGCCCTAGAGGCGCTCGAGTTGCGCGAGGCGCTGGTCAGCACCGGCATCGGCGGCGGGGTGGCGATTCCGCACGCGTTTTCCGATGAGTTGGAAAATGTCGTGGCGGTGCTTGGTCGATCTCGGGCGGGCATCGACTTCGAGGCCGTCGATTATGCGCCGGTGCATTTGATCGTGCTCTTTCTCGTGCCACGCAAGGACTATCGTTTGCACCTTAGAATGCTGGCGGCCATCGCCAAAATGTTCGTCAGTCGCGATGTCTGCAAAGAGATCATTGCGGCAAATGACTGCGATGAAATCCTTGCCATTCTTGGCTCAAAGTCGTCCCGTGTGTCTCCGTCCGAATCTTAGGGCGAGTTTCCTTTTCCCTCATCGACATGACGATTCTCCAGCAGCTTGAGTCGCGGCTTGCCGCCGCATTGAAGGCAACCCTTGGCGAGGCTGCCGCAGCCATCGTGACTGCCGCCGCGGATCTGCGCTTTGGTGATTACCAGAGCAACGCCGCAATGGTGCTGGCTAAACAGCGCGGCAAGAACCCGCGTGCGCTTGCGGAGGAAATCATCGGCCAACTTGATTTGGAGGGTCTGGGAACAGCCGACATTGCAGGGCCAGGATTTATCAACTTTCGAATTTTTCCCGAAGCCTTCGCCGCGCGTGCAAAGGCATTGTTGCGCGACGATCGTCTTGGTGCGCCTGACATCGGCTCAGGCCGCACGGTGGTGGTGGATTTTTCCGCGCCGAATGTTGCCAAGCCGATGCATGTTGGCCACATCCGCTCGACAATCATTGGTGACTCGCTCTGCCGCATCGCGCGTTTTCTCGGCTACAAAGTCATCGCCGACAATCACATTGGCGACTGGGGTACGCAGTTTGGCATGATCCTACACGGCTGGAAGACCTTGCTCGACAAGGCGGCGCTCGATGCGGATCCGATCACCGAGCTGCTGCGTGTTTATCGCGAGGTGAATGTTGCTACCAAGGCGGATCCCGCAGTGCTCGAGATTTGCAAAGGCGAGCTGGTGAAACTCCAGGCGGGTGATCCGGAAAATCTCGAGATCTGGCAGCAGTGCATCGATGTCTCCAAACGTGGTCTGCAGCGGATCTATGATGTACTGGATGTAAAATTCGACTACTGGCTTGGCGAGAGTTATTACAACGATCGCCTCGCTGGCCTAGTCGATGAGTTTCTTGCCAAAGGCATCGCGCGTGAGAGCAACGGTGCGGTTTGCATATTTTCCGACGGCAGCGGCAAGCGCGAGGAAGATCCTTTCATGGTGCACAGGGAAGAGGGTTGGTCCGACAACCCGGCGATCATCCGCAAGGCCGATGGCGGATTCCTTTACGCGACCACCGACCTCGCGACGATCCGATTTCGCATCGACGAGTGGAAGGCCGATCAGATCTGGTACGTTGTCGGTGTGCCGCAGCAACTGCATTTCCGCCAAATTTTTGCTGCTGCACAGCGTTGGGGCGTATCGGCCAATTTTCGACATGTGGCGTTTGGCTCGATCCTCGGCGAGGACCGCAAGTTGATGAAGACACGCTCGGGTGACAATGTGCAGCTCACCGATGTGCTGACCGAGGCCGTTGAGCGCGCGGCAAAAATCATCAGCGAAAAGAATTCCGAACTTAAGGGCGAGGAGGCGGCCGAGATTGCATCGATCGTGGGCATTGGTGCGGTGAAGTTTGCCGAGCTTTCGCAGAACCGTCTCACCGACTACGTTTTTGCGTGGGACCGCATGCTTGCCTTGCAGGGGGATACAGCACCTTACCTGCAGTATTCTTCGGTGCGTATCCGCTCAATTTTCCGCAAGCTCGATGCACCCTTCGACGCCGCGTCCTGCGAGATCGTGCTGAGTGAAAACGAAGAGGTCCACCTCGCACGGCTGCATGCTCGCTTCGGCGAGCTCCTGCCGGCGGTGCTCGAGGACTTCCGCCCGAACCTGCTTGCCAACTACTTGCTCGAACTGGCGCGCGCGTTCCACTCGTTCTTCGAAGCCTGCCCGGTACTCAAATCGGAAGAGTCGGCGCGCTCGAGCCGACTTGCCCTTTGCGAACTTACGGGTAGGATTCTTACCTCAGGTCTTGGCTTGCTTGGCATTCGCTGCCCTGAAAGAATGTGACCTTTCAGTCGACTGAGAAACTTTCCCAATATCCCAAACCCTCACCGAGCACCATGCCTCCATTTTTTGTCATTGGTCACAAAAACCCCGATACCGACGCGATTTGCTCGGCAATCGGCTATGCCGCATTACTTCGCGCCTCGGGAGAGGAAACCAGCGCAACCGCCGCACGATGCGGCGAAATTTCCCAACGCACGAAATGGGTGCTCGAGAATGCGAAGCTCGAGATCCCGCTTCTGCTTACGGATGTGCGCACCAACGCGGGCATGATCAGCCGCCGTGAAGTGATCAAGGTTTCGACCGCCGATACTTTCCTCACTGCGTATCGTCGCATGCTGAGCTTGCAGGTGCGTTGTGTGCCTGTGGAAGATGAGGAAGGAAATCTACGCGGAATTTTACGTTACTTCGATTTGCTGCGTTTGCTTTTACCGGCGGATACCGAAGGCCTCAGCGTTCGCACCGTGCACGCCTCGCTCGCTCACCTTGCGGAGACGCTCAAGGCCAAAAGCCTTGGTTCGCAAGAGCCGCTTTCGACAGCGGAGGAAGACCTCATCCTTCTGGTCGGTGCCTCATCCCAAGGCACGGTTGAGAAGCGTTTGATTCAGGCCAAAAAAGACGGAAACATCGGAAAGTTTCTAGTGATTTGCGGCGACCGGCCGATCGTCCAACGCTATGCGATCGATCATGGCGCAAGGGCCTTGCTGGTCACCGGCGGCAATCCGGTTTCGCAAGAGATCGGGCAGTTTGCCGCATCGCGTGGAGTCTTTGTGTTGCGCTGCGATCAAGACACGGCGAGTGCTTCGACATTGATCCGTTGCTCGCGGACTGTGCGCCATGTGATGGAAACAAAATTTGAAACCGTCCAGCCGAGCGAACCGGTTTCGCGTCTGCGCAAACGCCTTGCCTCAACCGACCAGGATCTTTTTCCGGTGGTCGATCCCGCCTCGGGAAAAATGACAGGCGTGATTTCAAAATCCGATCTCGTCGATCCGCCGCGCATCCGGCTCGCGCTGGTCGACCACAACGAGTACGCGCAAGCGGTTAACGGCGTTGAAGAGGCGGAGATCACAGAGGTGATTGACCACCACCGTTTGGCTGGCGATCTGGTCTCGCGCGAACCGATCCGTTATCTCAACGAGCCGGTCGGCTCGACCTGCACGCTGGTAGCCCGTAAGTATTTCCATCGCGGATTGCAACCCGCGCCGGGTGTTGCGATGTGCCTGTGCGCCGGGATTGTTTCCGACACGCTTTGCCTTACTTCACCGACGACGACCACGCTTGATCGTGAGATGCTCACTTGGTTGAGCGGTGTCGCGGGTGTCGACCCGGCGAAGTTCACCGAAGAATTTTTTGCGCAGGGTTCTCTGATCGCCAACGGCTCGCCGGAGGAAATTCTCAATGCCGACCGCAAGGAATTCGTGGAGCAGGGCCTCACGGTGAGCATCTCGCAGGTCGAGGAGCGAGACCTGCATGGTTTTGCCGCAAGGCGTGAAGAACTCGAGCAGGTGTTGCGAAAGCTTCAGGAATCCCGCGGTTATGATTTGGCGGTCATGGCCATCACCGATGTGGCCTTGCACCATAGCATGATCCTTGCCGTGGGACGCGAGGCAGCGCTGGCCAAGTTGCCCTTTGAGCGGATCGACGAAGCGCTCTTTCACGCCCCTGGTGTCGTGAGTCGCAAACGTCAGATTTTCCCGGCGGTTTGCGAAGCGATCCAGCATTCGCGCTAGAACCTCACTGCCTGGCTGCCGCAGTCTTCGCGCGTCTTGTTGCGTAGGCCTGCTTCAAACCTTCGGCTAGCGCATCAGCGTATTCGCGAATGATCGACACGCGCGGGGTTCCGTTTATATCGCGTGTACCGCTGTAATCGCCTAATTTGATGCGTGAGTGATCGGTAATGGAATTCATCACATAGGGTTCCATGAAAATCACCGGGCAGCGGTAAAGCCGGTTGGCTAAAAGATTGCGGGCCCAAAGATAGGGTTGGCCACCAATCGGCAGCACCTTGGTCGAGCCCGCGGGATAGGCGTAGGGAGGCAAGCCGCTTGCTTGTGCAAACACATCGGCGACCGTGACGCCGATCGAGATTTCCTCCGCATGACTGCGGCTCAGAAGCTTGTCGAGCATCGCAAAACGATGATCCGCGAGGCGAAGTTCTTCGTCCGAGTAAGCGCCATTGAGCAGAATATGGAAATGGCTGCGATCGATGAGCGTCGGTTGATTCGGATCGCCCCATGCCTCGGCATTAAAGTGCAGGCACAGCACGAGATCGGGCTTGATGGATTGGTTGACGAGCTCAGCGCGTGCGTGGATTTCCGCCGTGCGGTAGAACAGTCGCTCGGCGAGTTTGCGCAGGGCGCTCGGTGAATCGGGTGCGGCGGAATTTTCATTTGTGAGGCGTGCGGCTTCGATCAATCCTTCGGGCCGCCAATGCGTAACCGGTTCGGCCTTTTCGCGGACCAGCGAAACGCGCGCGCCAAGCGATTCGAGCTGTGGCTTCAGGCGTTTGGCGACCTGCAGCGTGAGGTCGCCCTCGCACACGGCATGACCGTCACCGGCGTCGAACCAGCGTTCTTCGATGCTCGCCCATTCGCCGCCGATGTGCCCCGGATCGATGGCGATGTGCAGTCCGTCGAGCGATTTGCCTACGGGGCTTGGTGGCAATTCTTCCGGCGCGCGCCACCAACGCGCGGGCTTTTGGGTGTAGCCTTCGCTTGCAAATCGCAGCACAAAGACCTCGGCATTTTCGCCATCGGTCGTGCGGATGCGTGCCTCGCCTTCGCCGATTTCCACAAAATCGCGCCAGCCTTCACCACTTGCAAAAACAGTGGTGAGCAAGTGCTCGAATGCGACTCGCGTGATTGTGCCCTGCTGTGCTTCGAGCGATTTCCAATCAGGCACGCGACCCAAGGTCGAAAGGGTGGGGGAAATTGCCGCTCTTTTTGGTGTGACATTTTCCTGTGAACGCTTCTGCCACCACAGCCACAAGCCCGCCGCCAAGAGCAGGGGAATCAACAAGGCCGTCGATCGCTTGAGCATGAGCTTCATGAATGAAATTGGTTTGTCGTTTGGTGACTGACCATCAATGCTTGGCAGGAAGCCTGTCCACCATCCAGAATTTCAACATGGCCACCATCCGCATTCTGTTTCTTGGCGACATCGTCGGCGAACCCGGCAGGAAGGCCGTGATCGAGCAGCTTCCGATTCTCAAGCAAACGGAATCGCTCGATTTCATCATCGTCAACGGCGAAAATGCCGCCGGCGGAAAAGGCATCACGCCGAAAATCGCGATCGACTTGCTGCGCGCCGGAGCCACGGTCATCACCACCGGCGACCATGTCTGGGACCAGCCGGACATCGTGCCATATTTTCCGACCGAGCCGAGGCTTCTGCGGCCAATCAATTACCCCGACGGCACACCCGGCAATGGCAGCGTCGTGCTCGAATGCGCCAAGGGTCGCGTCGCTGTGATGCAGGCTCAAGGTCGCACTTTCATGCAGCCGGCTCTCGAAAACCCCTTCATCGCCTTGGAAAATGAGGCATATAAACTGCGCGCGGCCGGGGTCGGGCCAATCATCGTCGATTTCCACGCCGAGACGACCAGCGAGAAAATCGCCATGGGCCGCCACCTCGACGGCAAGGTGAGCGCGGTTCTCGGCACCCACACGCACGTGCAGACGGCCGATGAAACGATTTTTCCTGGCGGGACCGGCTTCCTGACCGATGCCGGGATGTGCGGGCCTGAGGACTCGGTGCTTGGTCGGACCATCGATTCGGTCGTCTGGCGCTTCAAAACCGGCATGCCCACACGCTTTCCGGTCGCCAAGGGCCCGGTGCGGCTCTGTGGTGCGATCGTCGACGCCGACAGCGAATCCGGCGCTTGTCTCGGCATCCGAAGGGTATCATTTCAGGTTTCCGAAGGAAACGAAATGCCCGGCTAATCCTCGATTTTGAAGGAATCCGAACAATTTTTCTTTTCAGGGAGTTTTTTTTTTGACAGTGTGGTCGGCTTTGTTAAGGTCCGCCCGCTCTTCCCCAAAACCTGCCCGGGGTGCCGCGTCTTGCCTCATCAAATGAGTCGGTCGCGGTGTTTTTGTCGGGTCTAAGGAAACCGGCATCAACATCGCTCGCGTAGCTCAGGGGTAGAGCGCATCCTTGGTAAGGATGAGGTCGGGGGTTCAATTCCCCCCGCGAGCTCCAGGGCGATCACGAAATCATCTCAATAAAACAACAACACCATGGCTAAAGAAGCATTCCAGCGCAACAAGCCCCACGTCAACATCGGCACCATCGGCCACGTTGACCACGGCAAAACCACCCTTACCGCCGCGATCACCAACACGCTCGCCGAAAAGGGTATGGCCCAAGCCAAAAACTATGCGGACATCGACGCTGCTCCCGAAGAACGCGAGCGCGGCATCACGATCAACACCGCACACGTCGAGTACGAAACCACCAAGCGCCACTATGCACACGTGGACTGCCCCGGTCACGCCGACTACGTGAAGAACATGATCACCGGCGCCGCCCAGATGGACGGTGCGATCCTCGTGGTCTCCGCTGCCG
>CAIVXP010000039.1 GCA_903909905.1 Akkermansiaceae bacterium | reverse complement strand
GGCTGTAAACGACGCAGTCGACTTGGCCGAGGTCGCTTTTGATCGCGGCGATCACTTCGGCCTTCATCGCATCGGAGAATGCGTCGCCATTGAACGAGCGAGCGTAGAGTCCGGCAGCGCGGGCTTCATTTTCGAATGCGGCCGAGTTGTACCATCCGGCGGTGCCGCACTTGTCGGCTTCGGCGGGTTTTTCGAAAAAGACACCGATCGTCGAAGCGCCCGAGCCAAAGGCGGCGGCGATGCGCGAGGAGAGGCCATAGCCGGTGGAGGAGCCGATCACGAGGACCTTCTTTGGGCCGTTGGAGATGGGCCCGCGATTTTTCACGACGGCGATTTGCTCGGCAACATGCTTGGCGCAGCCGACCGGGTGAGCGGTGGTGCAGATGAATCCACGGACTTTGGGTGTGACGACCATATGGACGCGAAATTATCCGTCAGCCGCCTGATGGCAATCATGATTTGGCGGCGATCCTCATGGCCAACGCGTGCTTGCCGCTGGCTGCCCGAGGGTTTAACCAAGGGCATGCCTTTGCTTCTCGGAGTGAACATCGATCATGTCGCCACGCTGCGTCAGGCGCGCTATGCGGGCACTGAGTGGGCGCACAATGCCGAGCCAAGCCCGCTCGATGCCGCGCACGATGCGATGGCTGGCGGGGCCGATTCCATCACGGTTCATGTCCGTGGCGACCGCCGTCACATGCAGGAAGCCGATGTGATCCGGATCCGCGCCGAGTTGGCGCTGTCATTGAATTTTGAGATGGGCGTGACCGATGAGATGCTCGGCATGGCTATAAAGATCAGGCCTGAGTTCGCGTGTTTGGTTCCCGAAACGCGGCAGGAAATCACCACTGAGGGTGGGCTTGATGTGGTGGCGGGATTTGCAAAAACGCGTGATGCGGTGGCGGTGCTGAAAGGCGAGGGGATCAAGGTCAGTTTGTTCATCGATCCCGATGATGCACAGGTCGAAGCTGCGGCGCGATGTGCGGCCGACATGATCGAGCTGCACACCGGATGTTTCGCCAACGCACAAGGCGATCAGGTCGAGCGCGAGTTGGAACGCCTTCGTCGTGCGGCGGTGATCGGGCATCAACTGGGACTACAAGTGAATGCCGGTCATGGCATCAACTACCGGAATGTTCATCTCATGATGAGCGTGCCGCATTTGGCGGAACTCAACATCGGTCACAGCATCATTGCGCGGGCATTGAAGGTCGGTCTCAGCACGGCGGTGGCTGAGATGAAACAATTGATGGTGGGATACAAAGATCAGACATCATGAGAGTCGCGGGCATTGGCATCGACATTGTGGAAATCGCGCGGATCGCCGAGAGTATCGAGCGTCATGGTGAGTCGTTTTTGTCGCGATTGTTCACGGTGAATGAGCGCGATTATTGCGAATCGCGTGCGATGCCGGCCATGCACTATGCGGCGCGGTTTGCGGCTAAGGAAGCGGTGGCCAAGGCGTTTGGTACGGGCATCGGCGAACGCGCGGCATTTCTGGATTTGGAAATCATCAACAACTCCGCCGGTGCGCCACGGGTAGTGCTGGGCGGCTCCGCCAAAAAGCATGCGGACGATTGCGGGATCACTGAAATTCAGGTAAGCCTCACCCATTCGCGCGAATATGCTGCGGCCAATGCCGTGGTGATTGCGGGATGATTTTTTTGTAAAACCATTTCACCATCCAAGCCATCCGATGCAACGCCCACGCCGCAACCGCCGCAGCTCCGCCATCCGCTCGATGGTGCGCGAGACATCCCTCGAGATTTCGAATCTCATCTTGCCGCTTTTCTTTCACGAGGATGCCGATGATGTGGCGATCGAGTCGATGCCGGGCGTGACACGCTGGTCCTTGCAAGGCTTGGTGCGCGAGGCAGGCGAGGCTCACGCGCTTGGCATTCCAGCGGTCGTGTTGTTTCCAAAGATCAATGAGTCGCTCAAGTCATCCGACGCCAAGGAGGCACATCGCGAGCACGGCCTCGTGCCGAAGGCGATTCGTGCGATCAAAGCGGCGCATCCTTCCTTGTGCGTGATCACCGATGTCGCGCTCGATCCTTATAACAGCGACGGTCACGATGGCATCGTGAAGAAAAACGCCGATGGTTCGCTGGTCATATTGAACGATGAAACCGTCGAAGTGCTGTGTCGTCAGGCCCTGTGTCACGCGCGTGCTGGTGCCGACATCGTGGCGCCGTCTGAAATGATGGATGGTCGTGTCGGTGCGATTCGCGAGGCCTTGGATGCCAAGGGTTTCACCGATGTTTCGATTTTGAGCTACACCGCCAAATACGCTTCGGCTCTGTATGGTCCATTTCGCGGTGCGCTTGATTCCGCGCCGAAGGATGGCGACAAAAAAACCTATCAGATGGACCCGGCCAATGTGGTCGAGGCCTTGCGCGAGGCCGGACTCGATGAGGCTGAGGGTGCCGACATGCTGATGGTGAAACCTGCGAGCATGTACCTTGATGTCATTTCAAAGCTTCGCGAATCAAGCTGCCTGCCAATAGCGGCCTATCAGGTGAGCGGCGAGTATCTGATGCTTAAGAGCGTATCGGCCGGAGGATGGATCGACGAGCGTGCGGCGGTGATGGAGTCGTTGATTTCGATCAAGCGTGCGGGGGCGTCGATGATCCTGACCTATTACGCCAAGGATGCGGCGCGGTGGTTGAGGGAGTGAAGGTCATTGATATGGACCAAATCGAAACGCCGAGCCGCTGAGAGCGCGGAGGACTTCGCGGAGAAAATTTGGATGAAGACTTACTGGGACTTCAAGTCCCAGCCACATGAAGAGGTACTTTCTTTCTCTTTTCCTAATCTCCAATCTCCATACGTCCGATGTCTCTTCTTCTCCGCGTTCCTTTGCGACCTTGGCGGCTTCGCGGTAAATCTTAAGGCCGACTTACTTAGCTGGTCTGCGTGAATCTTTCCACGAGCGGATCAGTTCGAGAAAGGGGGTGGCGTAGCGTTGGAGTTTGGCGGCGCCGATGCCGGGGATGAGGAGGGCTTCGTCGTGGTTGGTGGGTTGATAGCGAGCGATGGCTTCGATGGTTTTGTTGCCGAAGACCACATAGGGTGGGACCTTTTCACGGTCGGCGAGTTTGGCGCGCAGTCCTTTGAGCAAGGAGTAAAGTTGTGGGTCGAAGCCGTGGTCTTTGAGATCGATTGTCGGGCGTGAGGCTTCGCTGTCGGGCCAGACGAGCGTGTAGGAGGCCTCTTCGCGCATCACCGAATCGCCAAGTGGGGTGAGGGTCATGAGCGGGTATTCGCCGGTGATGGTTTGGACGAGTCCCGCCTCGGCGAGCGAGCGCATGAGGCTGTTGAGGTAGCCGGTGCCTTTTTCGCGCAGGATGCCGTAGGTGCTGAGTTGGTCGAGCCCGGCGCTGATAATTTCCTGTGACTTGCTTCCGGCGAGCATTTGCACGATGCGGCCGCGGCCGAAGCGCGCTTCCCAACCGGTGGCGGTGCGTCGTGACATACGGGCGACGCCGCTGAGGGTTTTCTTGACGATGAGTGCCTCTTCCTTCGTCGGTGCGCGATGTTCGCTGGCGCTCGAGTTGCGGCAAATGTCGCAGTTACCGCAGGTGCTGGGATTTGCTTCGCCGAAATAGGCGAGGATCCATTCCTGACGGCAGGTTCGCGCGTAGCTCATTTCGATCATCGACTTGAGTTTATCGCGGTCGCGTTTTTCTTTTTCCTCGATCGCTGTTTCGTCGAGTTCGAGTTGCGCTGGGTTGATCTGCGGCTTGAGCAAGCGGGTGCCGCGCATGCGGCGTTTTGGGACATCGAAGCGCTCGATGTATCCTGCGCGGCTGAGGGCGGTGAGGGCGCTGCCGATCGACATTGAGTTACGCACATCGGAGGCCTCGGCAATATCCTCGAGGGTTTCGTGGACTTCGAATTCCTTGTCGCACTGATCGAGCAGGTGTCGGTAAATCGAGCGGATCACCGCAGCGGTCGGATTGGCGCCATCGATGAAAAATTCCTGCGTGCGGGTATCGGCATAATTGAACAGCAGCTCGCATGTGGAAGCCTCGCCATCGCGTCCGGCGCGACCCGCTTCCTGGTAGTAGGCCTCGACGCTGCCGGGGATTTCGTAATGGATCACGAAGCGCACATCCGAGCGGTCGATGCCCATGCCAAAGGCGTTGGTGGCGACCGCGATGTCGGCCTTGCGGCAAATGAATTGTTCCTGCGCCTGTTCGCGTTCCTGGTCGCTCATGCCACCGTGGTAGGCGATGCATTTCAGTCCCCAGCTGGCGATCGTTTCGGAAACCGACTCGACCTTTTTGCGCGTCGCGCAATAGACGATGCCGGTCTTGTGGGTGGCGATGACTGATTTCATCCGCTCGTCTTTTTGTTGGGTCGTGTCGACAGCGGTGATGTTGAGCGAAAGGTTCGGTCGCGAAAATCCGCTGACGCGTTCGAAAGGTTCGCGCAGGGCGAGCACTGAGCTGATGTCGTGACGGACTACCGGTGTGGCTGTGGCTGTCAGGGCGACGCATTGCGGGTGGCCGATGGTTTTCAGCGCGCGTCCGAGCCGCAGGTAATCGGGCCGGAAATCGTGACCCCATTGACTGAGGCAGTGTGCCTCATCGACCGCGAACAGCGAGATTTCGATGCCCTCGAGGGCTTTGAGAAAACTCTCGGCGCGGAATCGCTCGGGCGCGACATAGACGAGTTTCCAATCGCCGTTTTTCATGCCGTCGAGCCGCTCGCGCTGCTCGGGCCAGCTGAGGGTCGAGTTGATCATCGTCGCGGGAATGTTGCGCGCGGTGAGGGCATCGACCTGATCTTTCATCAGCGCGATGAGCGGCGAGATGACGATCGTGACGCCGCCGAAGCAGAGTGCCGGGATTTGAAAGCAAAGCGACTTGCCGCCGCCGGTGGGCATCACGACCAAGCCATCTCGGCCGGCGACAATTTCCGAAATCACCTCTTCCTGACCCTCGAGAAAACCGCTGTAGCCAAAGTATTTCTTCAGCGCGTCGCGCGGCGTCATTTGAAGCGGTTTTGGCGGCGGGGGCGTGGGCACGGCGGGGAAAATCGGAAAAAATAGAGGGCGTGGCAGACCCTAGTTTCGCCACCTTCGATTGCCCAGTCAATTTGCCCACTTGCTGGCGTGCAAGAAACTCCGATCGCTTT
>CAIVXP010000038.1 GCA_903909905.1 Akkermansiaceae bacterium | reverse complement strand
CGTGCGACCGTGAAGTTCAAGCCGGGCCTCAAACTCAAGGACCAGGTCGCCACAAGCCTCGCGGTCGTGCGTGAAAAAAAACGCTGAAGCCACCGCCGCGCCATGCAAGGGATGCTTCAGATCATCGGCATCGCATTGACGATCTTTCTCTGTTCATGCAGCTCACGTCCGTCGGGCTACGAGGGATACATGACAAGACCCTACACGGTACGCGGCGAGTCGTATGAACCGATGAGCGTGAAGGCCGCGCTCAAATTTGAGGAGACCGGCACCTGCTCGTGGTATAACGAATCCACTTTCTTCGGGCTCCGACGCGGCAACACCTCGATCGGCGAAAAAGTGATGCCATGGCACCTCACCGGCGCCCACAAAACTTTGCCCCTGCCCTGTCTCATCAAAGTCACCAACCTCGAGAATGGCAAATCCCTCAAAATCCGAATCAATGACCGCGGGCCCTTCATCGCCGGACGCCACCTCGATGTGACCCCGCGCGCAGCCAAAAAACTTGGCTTCTACGATCAAGGCCTCACCACCACCCGCATCGAGGTGCTCTCGATCGGCGACGCATCCTACAAACGCAAGCACCGCTCGTGGTGGCTGTTCTGAAATTCGATCACACCCCATCGAACGCTTTCCGGGCTTGAACAATGCCAAGTCCCGCTCCATGACTCTCCCGCTGTCACGCATACAGCCCAACCGCTTTTCCACCCTATGGCCTCCTCTTCCGAAATCCGCGTTTTTGCCCCCGCCACCGTCGCCAATGTCGCCTGCGGCTACGATGTGCTCGGCTTTGCCATCGACTCGCCCGGCGACGAGATCGTCGTGCGCCATTCAAACAAACCCGGATTGCAGATCACCAAAATCACCGGCGATGGCGGCAAGTTGCCGAAAAATCCCACGCAAAACACCGCCGGCGTCGCCGCACTCGATTTACTCAAGCACCTCGGCATGACCGATCGCGGCATCGAAATGGAGATCCACAAGAAAATGCCTTTCGGCTCCGGTCTCGGATCATCTTCAGCCTCCGCGGTTGCTGGCGCTTACGCGGTCAACAAACTCATCGGCGAACCTCTCAGTAAAAAACAACTGCTGCCGTTTGCTATGGCCGGCGAGGCCTCGGCCGATGGCGCATGGCACGCCGACAATGTCGCTCCCTGCCTGCTCGGCGGCATCGTCTTCATACGCTCCAACGAAGAACTCGACTTCGCACAAATCGCCCCGCCGAAAAACCTCTGGGCCGCTGTGGTGCATCCGGACATCGAGATCCTCACCAAGGTCGCCCGCGAAATTCTCCCCAAGGAAATACCGCTCGAAAACGCCACCCAACAAATCGGCAACCTCGGCGGACTCCTCTGCGGCATCATCCAGGAAGATTACGGCCTCATCTCGCGCTCGATCCACGATGTGATCGCCGAGCCGCGCCGCCAAAAACTTATCCCGGATTTCTACAAAGCCAAACGCGCAGCCCTCGCCGCCGGCGCACTCGGGTTTTCCATCTCCGGCGCAGGTCCCTCGGTCTTTGCCCTTTGCGAAGGCGAAGAAATCGCACGCAAGGTCGGCGATGCGATCAGCAAGGTATTCTCCGCGATCCCGATCAACTGCCAAGCCTATGTCTCGCGGATCAATCCGCACGGCGTGCATGTGGTGGCGTGAAGATAGCGGTTATCAACGCAACGCAGCCTGATCACTTGCCCCAAGCATTGAGCAGTGTCCTTGCCATCACGCCCGGCGTCTCGGCCACAGCGATTCCACATTCGGCAAGAATGCGCTTTTTCGCCTGAGCGGTGTCTTCTTCACCGCCAACGATCGCACCGGCATGACCCATGCGACGCCCTGGAGGCGCGGTCGCACCGGCAATGAATCCGGCGATCGGCTTCTTGCAGTTTTCCTTGGCCCAACGCGCGGCCTCAACCTCAGCATTGCCGCCAATCTCACCGATCAAAATAATGGCTTCGGTCTCAGGGTCTTCGTTGAACATTTGAAGCACATCGAGATGCGAGGTGCCATTGATCGGATCACCGCCAATGCCCACACAGGTGCTTTGACCGTAACCGAGTTGCGTCAACTGCCACACAGCTTCATAGGTCAGCGTGCCGGAACGAGAAACAACACCGACATTGCCACGCTTGTGAATGTATCCGGGCGCAATGCCGATGCGGCAACCGCCATGGCTTTTCTCACCGCGACCCGGCGTCACCAGGCCCGGGCAGTTTGGCCCGACAAGGCGCGACTTGGATCCGGCAAGCATCGCCTTGACCCGCATCATGTCCATCACGGGAATCCCCTCGGTGATGCACACAATCAAATCCACACCAGCGTCCGCCGCTTCGAGAATCGCATCGGCCGCAAAGGCCGGCGGCACAAAAATCGCCGATGCCGTGGCACCGGTTTCCTGCACCGCTTCCGACACGGTGTCGAAGATCGGCACGATGTCTTCAAATTTCTGACCACCCTTGCCCGGCGTGACGCCGCCCACCACCTTGGTGCCGTATTCGAGTGAAAGCTTCGTGTGGCGCGCTCCAAAGCTGCCGGTGATGCCTTGGATGAGCACCTTGGTGTTTTCGTCGATGAGAATGGACATGGTTGAAAGGAGTTTCGGTTGTTTGTGAAAATGAAATCAGGCAACGGCGGCGACAATCTTGGCTGCACCGTCATCCATGCCGTCGGCGGAAACGATGTTTAGTCCCGATGCGGCGAGCGTGGCCTTGCCGGCCTCGACATTATTGCCCTCGAGACGCACGACCAGCGGCAGTGAAAGCCCGGTCTCACGCGCAGCGGCAACCACACCCTCAGCGACGATGTTGCAGTCCATGATGCCGCCAAAGATGTTGATGAAAATCCCGCGCACATTCGGATCGCCGAGGATGATCTTGAACGCCGCTGTCACTTGGTCCTTGGAAGCGCCGCCGCCGACATCAAGGAAGTTCGCAGGATCCCCGCCGTGGTGCTTGATGATGTCCATGGTCGCCATCGCGAGTCCGGCACCATTCACAAGACAAGCGATGTTGCCATTGAGGCCGATGTAATTGAGCTCGTGCGCAGCGGCCGCCACTTCGCGCGGGTCTTCCTCGTCGTGGTCGCGCATCGCGGAAATTTCCGGATGACGGTACAGCGCGTTGTCGTCGAAGTTGAATTTCGCATCGAGCGCGTAAACCTGGTTATCGGTGGTCACCACAAGCGGATTGATCTCAACCATCGAGCAATCGAGTGCGTTGAAGAGCTTGTAGAGTGCGTTGATCAGTTGGCTGAACTGCTTCGCGTGGGCTTGGAGATCAAGCTTCTTGCACATCTTGCGAACCTGATACGCCTGCAAGCCGCCGAGCGGATTGACATACTCACGCAAAATTTTCTCCGGCGTACGCTCGGCCACCTCTTCGATGTCCATGCCGCCTTCGGTCGATACGATGATCACCGGCTTGCTAGTCTGGCGATCGACGAGGATCGCGAGGTAAAGTTCACGGCTGATCTCTACCGATTCGGCGACCATCACCTTGCGCACCAGGCGGCCTTCGTCGCCGGTTTGTTTGGTGACGAGCACCTCGCCCAGCATCTTGCCGGCGATTTCCTCCGCCTTTTGGGCCGAATCGACGAGGTGGACGCCGCCCTTGAAACCATTTTTGAAAACCCCCTTGCCGCGTCCGCCAGCATGCACCTGGGCCTTGACGACGAGGTTTTTGACTCCGAGCGCTGCAGCAGCTTCGCCCGCCTCCTTGGCACTCGATGCGGCAGCACCCTTCGGGCTTGGGACTCCAAATCGGTCAAAAAGCTCTTTGGCTTGGTATTCGTGAATGTTCATCGGCGATCGTGGGGAAAAGTGTACGGCTAAAACCGCGCGAACCCTATTGCCCCCACGCCCGACAGGTCAAGGCATCCTCAACGAAATTTGCCAAACGCTCATCGGCCGGAATTTCCGATCATTTCCCGCAGCCTCGCATTGAATCCGCTGGCCTTCGCCAAGCCATCGAGACCGAGATGCATGCGGTATCTCCAGTAGTAAGGCATGATCGCGGGCACGTTGATCCGCTCAATGTCGATATCGGCGTTGCGCAGTTGCTCGTCCATGCCCAGCAAGTCCTGTAGCGGAAAAATCGCCCACATCGCTGGCGAGTGGAGATGCTGATCAATGATGCGCGCCGCAAGGTCGCCCGGCAAATCCGTCGGCGGAAACGCCACCCCGAGCATCTTCCAGGCAAACTGACCGCTCACATGCATGTTCTCCCGCCACCATCCGCGCAGCGTCGGCATGTCGTGGGTCGACGGGCTCACGACACTCAAGTATGGTGCCCAAGCAGGACTGGAGAACTCGACATCGGAGGACTTCGGCATGCGCTGGATCTCGAGCGAAAGAATGCCGAGCTCTCTCATCACCCCCGGCACACAAGCCGGCACCATTCCGAGATCCTCACCGCACAAAAGCATGCGGCTTGCCTTTCTCATCGCCGGCAATTTTTCGTAGCCGCGAGCCTGCCAGAAACCTTCCTGACGACGGTAAAAATAATCCACATACAGGTCTTCGATCCGCCACCTGGCATCACCATCAAGTTCCTGATACGAACGCGTCATTTGCATCGAGCAACGCGGGTGAAATTGCGTGCCATGCGAGCCGGGCACCTCGAGCAACAAGACCTCGCTCGCACAATCCAACAAACCCTGGCAAAGCCGCTGTTTCGCAGGCTCCTCGCCATCCTTCATTACCGCGAAATGCTCGACGATCTTGCGCTGGTTCGAAACATGCTCCTTGAGCCGATAGACGCCGTGCCCGCAATCGTCGAGATAGCCTTCTTTCGCCGCACCCGTCTGATCACCGAGTTTCTCCCACAGTAAATGTTCACGAATGTAGGGCCTGCAGTAACGCTCGTAATCGAACGCAATGCCTCGCCCGCGGATCTCATCGATGCATATCGGCATCGCCGGATCAAACCATCCCATGATGCCCTCGACCTGTTCGTAGGGCACCTGCCAGATGCGAAAAAAACCTAGAATGTGATCGATGCGGTATGCATCAAAATATCGGCTTAGCTGCTCGAGGCGCGAACGCCACCATGCGTAACCATCGCGGCGCATGACCTCCCAGTTGTATGTCGGAAACCCCCAGTTTTGCCCCTTCACCGCAAAGGCATCCGGCGGAGCCCCGGCCTGCGCGTCCATCTTGAAGAGATGCGGCGCCGACCACGCGTCCACGGACTGACGGTCAATCCCGATCGGCAGATCCCCCTTCAGCGCGATCCCTTTGGCATGCAAATGCGCAACGGCATCCGAAAGCTGACGATCAAGCTCGTATTGCAACCAAATGTGATACGAAACCTCCGGCCATTCGGCATGCGAAGCGACCGCGAGGGCATCGACCTTTTTCGCATCAAACACCGACCACTCGCCCCATTGCGAAAAGTCCGCCGTGCCGCAGTGGTCGCGTTTCGCGCAGAAAACCGCATAGGGAAGCACCCAGTGATGGTTTTCCTTGAGGAAATTTTTGAAACCTGTCGACGCGGTGATCGCCTTGGCATGTTTTTCAAAAACCCGCTTGAGCAAGCGCGTCTTGGCCGCCATCACACCATCGTAATCGACTTGCGCAAGCGCATTCAACTTCCCACGCGCGTCCTTGAGCTCCTTCGCGAAATCCGCCGGCATGGCATAGCCGAGATCATCAAGACGCAGGTAAATCGGGTGCAAGGCATAGACACTGATCGCCGAATACGGATACGAATCAGTCCAATCATGCGACGAAGTGGTGTCGTTGATCGGCAAAATTTGAATGAGCTTGAGCCCAGTTTGTGATGCCCAATCAGCGAGTGGTCTGAGATCGGCAAATTCCCCGACACCCAATCCGTTTTCACTGCGCAAGGAAAACACCGGAATCGCCACCCCTGCACCGCGGTAAAGCCCCGCCCCATCGCGACGGTAACCTTCGTCACTCACCGCCGTCCACTGGCTCTGCGCCAATGACCTCGGCTCAAGCGAGCGGTTCTCACCGGCCTCGAGCGACACGACCCGACCCGACTTTACATCGCAAAGCCCGTACTTGTATTCGATGCGCCAGTCGGTCGGCAGGTAAAGGTTCGCTTCCCAGCGGTTCGCCGCGACCTCCTTCATCGGCACGGCCTTGGCCCAGTCCCAATCACCGATTTCCCGCACCCCACCCAGGACGCAAGGCACCATGCCCTCGGGCACCGCCGCCATCCGCAGGCTGAATCCATGATTCGCACCCTTCGGCACAGCCGCCGCCGCAAATGGACCTCGCCCTGGCAAAATTGCATCAAAACCCTTGGTCTCAAACGCATGATCCACCGTGCCAGCCGAACACCAGGTGTCTCTCCGCAACACGACATCGCGCTTCGCAAAATCCACCTCCACCACCCGCGGACCATTCCATTCATCGAGCTCAACCCCATTTCCCTCCTGCCTTAGCTGATAGGAATACTCAACCCGCAGCGCCCCACCCCCCTCCAGATCAACGCCGATTTCCCACTGCGAGCCATTAAGCCAGCGCATCGGTACCACCTGCTCAAGCCTCGTGGCCCCAGATCCAAGAACGGTGGCATGCTTGAGCCAAAGAGATTGACCGGGCTCGGTGTGGAAATTGACTCGGAATACAATTCTCATGGCAGGTTCGGATGATTCAGGCTAATGTCGATAATTCCAAATCCGATGAAAATTTTTGAACCAAATTTCCAAACGGATTCGTTTACATGCCGATACTCACTTGCTAAACACGCACCATGATTCCTGAAATCTTCATCCTCTCGCAAATGGCCCCTGCCCCCGGCGGCTTCTCACCGCTCTACATGCTCATCATCGGCGTGACCATGATCTCCAGCATGCTCATCAGCGGCATGCTCAAACGCCGCTTCAGCCAATACTCGCAAATCCCCATCAGCATGACAGGTGCCGAGGTGGCCGAGCTGATGCTTCGCCAAAACGGCATCACCGATGTCCGCGTTATCAGCGTCGAAGGCCAACTCACCGACCACTACGACCCGATCAAAAAGACGGTCAACCTCAGCGAGCCGGTCTACCACGTGAACTCGATCGCAGCCGCCGCCGTCGCCGCCCACGAATGCGGCCACGCCATCCAACACCAGCAAGCCTACCACTGGCTCACCTTCCGTTCGAAAATGGTCCCCGCCGTCCAACTCTCGAGCAAGATCCTCAATTTCATCATGATCGCCGGCCTTGTCGGGGTCAGCCTCATGAACAACCCCACGATCCTCTGGACCTGGGTCGCCCTTTTCGGTGTCACGACCCTCTTCTCGATCGTAACCCTGCCGGTCGAGTTCGATGCCAGCAACCGCGCCCTCGCTTGGATGGAACGCAGCGGAATCTCTGCCAGCATCGAACACGAACGTGCCAAAAACGCGCTCTTCTGGGCCGCAATGACCTATGTCGCCGCCGCCGTCGGCTCGATCGCCCAGCTGCTCTACTTCCTTATGATGGCCCTCAACCGCCGAGAATAATTCGGCGCTTCACCCATCCTAGAGCCCCAGCACGCACCATCACGCGGATGCGGGCGCCTCTCGCACCCTCCGGCGCTTGACTCCCCCCCGCCCGACTGCTTCACTGGCCGTGGCAGACGATTGATATTCAAGTTTCTTGAAATAATCGAAATCCACTACCCCAACTCGTTTCTACTGACTCATGGACTGGTCCTCGCCCATCTGGTACGCCGCGTACATCCTCGTTCTCATCGGACTCGCCGGCTTCGGCTCTCACCGCCTTGCGATCGTTTTCCTCTATCTCAAGCACGCGCGCAACCACCCAAAGCCACAGTCGCTTTTCAAAGAGCTGCCGGTCGTCACGGTCCAACTCCCGGTCTTCAATGAAATGCATGTGGTGGACCGCCTCCTCAACGCGGTCGCAGCGCTCGATTACCCGAAGGACAAGCTCCAGATCCAACTTCTCGACGACTCAACCGATCAGACGATCGATATCTGCCGCAATGGCATCGACCGCCTCAAAGCGCTCGGCTTTGATGCCGATCACATCCACCGCAGCGACCGCACCGGCTACAAGGCTGGTGCTCTCGAAAACGGCACCCGCACGGCCAAGGGCGAATTTCTCCTCATCCTCGACGCCGACTTCGTTCCGAACCCCGACCTGCTGCAAAAGACCATCCACTTTTTTAGCGACGAGAAAATCGGCCTCATCCAAACCCGCTGGGGTCACCTGAACCGCAGTTTCAATGTGCTCACCCGCATCCAAGCGATGTTCCTCGACGGCCACATGGAGCTCGAGCAAACCGCCCGCAACCGCTCAGGGCGTTTCTTCACCTTCAACGGCACCGGCGGCATCTGGCGCAAGTCCTGCATCGCCGACGCCGGCGGTTGGGAGCACGACACGCTCACCGAGGACATGGACCTCAGCTATCGCGCCCAACTCAAAGGCTGGCGCTTCATTTTCCTTAACGATGTCGAAACTCCAGCCGAGCTGCCAATCGACATGGATGGCTTCAAAAGCCAGCAACACCGCTGGACGAAAGGCTCGATCCAAGTTTGCAAAAAAGTCCTGCCGGCGATCTGGCGCAGCGATGTGCCCTTCAGCGTGAAGGTCGAGGCCACCTTCCACCTGACCTCCAACTTTGCCTACCTGCTCCTCATTTTGCTTTGCTTCCTGATCTACCCGAACCAGCAATCGCAGCCGGATTTCGGAAAACTCACCTATTACATCATCAATGTTCCGATCTTTTTCTTCTCTTCGGTGTCGGTGATCGTCTTTTACCTTTTCTCCCAAAAAGCCCTGCGCCCCGGCACCTGGTGGAAAGAAATTCCCTACCTACCACTACTGCTCGCACTTGGCATTGGCATGTCGATCAGCAATGCCAAAGCGGTGATCGAAGCCATCTTCAATCACCAGACCGCCTTCGTCCGCACTCCAAAGTATGGCATCAGCCAAAACAAGGCCACCGACTGGAAAAAAAGCAGCTACAAGGCGATGAAAACTCTCACACCCTTCGTCGAACTGCTCTTCGGTTTCTTCTTCCTTTTCGTCGTCGTCGAGGCGGCCATGAAAGGCAATGTCTCATCCGCGGTTCTGTTGCTGCCCTTCCCGATCGGATTTTTCTACACCTCTCTCTCATCACTCTCACGCATGGTCTTTTCGGAGCCCGGGCAGGCAGCGACCGAAGTTGCAAAACGCAAATGATCCCCACCGCGCTGACATGATAAAATTCCTCCAAGCCCCGGCCGCCATCATCGCGCTCGCGGCCGCATGCTGCCTCTCAAGTTGCAGCACTGGAGGATTCGCCGGAATCGGCAAGGACAACCGCAACAAGATGATTGTCAGCATCAACGATCAAAAAATGATGCTCGTCCGCGATGGTGTCCCGGTGAAAAGCTACAAAATATCAACCTCGAAATTTGGTTGCGGCGACCGGCCCGGCAGCAACTGCACGCCACTAGGCCGCCTCCAAGTCGCCAAAAAAATCGGTTGCAACTCGCCCCTCGGCAGCGTCTTCAAAAGCCGCCGCCGCACCGGCGAGGTCCTCAAGCCCAACGCGCCCGGCCGCGACCCGATCGTCACCCGCATCCTCTGGCTCAAAGGCACCGAAAGCCGCAACCGCAACGCCTTTAAACGCACCATCTACATCCACGGCACCCCTGAGGAACGCCGCCTCGGCAGACCCGCCTCCTACGGCTGCATCCGCATGTCCAGCCACGATATCGCCGACCTCTACAACCGCGTGGGCTACGGTGCCGACGTATTCGTCATTCGCAAGTCCATCCGCAGCTCTGCCACTCGATCCAGCCAGATGGCCTCTGCCAACGGCAGAATTCCACGCAGCTAAGCCACGAAGCGGGAATTTCCCAAAAAGACGAGCTTGACACATCCCCTCGATTCCCTAATTTGCGCCCCCGCACGCAAGCGACCTCCCTTCCATCATTCATCATGGCCAACCACAAGTCATCCATCAAACGCGCCCGCCAGACCATCGTCCGCACCGAGCGCAACCGCGCCGCCAAGAGCCGCATCAAAACTTTGCGTAAAAAGACGCTCTCAGCCATCGCCGCCGGCGATAAGGAAAGCGCCGCCAAGGCCAGCTCCGAATTCTCCTCTGCCGTGGACAAAGCAGCCAAGCGCAACCTCATCCACCCGAACAAGGCCTCCAACCTCAAGAGCAAGACCTCGAAGTCGCTGGCAGCCATCGCCTGATGGTGAAAAATTCCGGAGCCACCGGCCCCACTTAAAAAAATCAAGCGGACCGGTCACCCGGTGCCGCTTTTTTTCTGAACCCAATGCCCGAATCCGCAGCACCCAATCGCGCGTCCACCGCCGCCAAAATCGCCGCCAACCCCACCGCCTACAAAGTCTGTGAAGGTTGCGAATCGATCGTCGGCAGCGGCACCAGCATCTGCCCAAACTGCCACGGCTACCGCTTCGATCCCGCCTCCGAACGCGTCGTCCTCCAAGCACGCATCCTAGGCAGCCGCGAACAAACATCGGTCACTGCCGATGACCTGAACTGATCCCCGCCCATGGATCCGAACACCGGCTTCAAGGAATGGCAAGTCGTCTGCGACGCCCTCGCCAGCGGCACGCAAAGCATCATCCTGCGCAAAGGCGGAATCCACGAAGGCCGCGAAGGATTCTCATTCGCTCACGATTCGTTTTTTCTCTTCCCCACCCGCTTTCACGCCCAGGCCGAACATGTCCGCGAAGGCCATGCGGAAACACTCGCCGAATGGCAGCTAGGTGACACGGTCCACATCACGCACCGCGCCGAGGCGATCCATGCAGTGACTCTGACCGATTGGCAAAAGGTCGACGCACTCGCGCCCTGCCACATCCTCACCGAAGCCACCGTACGCGAGCGCTTTGATTGGCAAGGCAAAGGCATGAACTCCGGCAGCATCCATGTCGCCCTCGTCCGCGTTTTTAAACTAACCCAAGCTTGGAAGCTCTCCTACACGAGCGCCTTTGGCGGATGCCGCAGCTGGATCAAGCTCCCATCCGCACCCAACACCAATGAAACCCCGGTGATCGCTCGGGAAAAATTTGCAGAGATCACCAAGGTCTTCGAAGACCTCGCACAGGTCACCGCCTGAACCCAAACCATGACCTTGCACCTCCAGGGCCTCACCCCGGATAACGGCAGCGCGCCCATCGTCACACGATTCGCACCAAGCCCCACCGGCCTACTGCACATGGGTCACGCCTACGCCGCATGGGTCGCACGAGAAGTGGCAGAGCAAAGCACCCAGGGCCGTTTCTTGCTACGCATTGAGGACATCGACGCCAACCGCGTGAAGGCTCCCTACTACGACGCGATCGAAAACGATCTCCAATGGCTCGGACTCCCGTGGGACGACAGCGCCCTGCGTCAATCAATCCGTAGAGAGGCCTACCAATCTGCCCTCGCCGAACTGACATCCGTAGGCGTGATCTATCCGTGCTTCTGCACCCGCAGCGAAATCATCGCCGAAACCGCACGCATGTCCAATGCGCCACACGGCCCCGAAGGCCCCACATATCCTGGCACCTGCCGCAAACTCGATCGCACCCAACAGCAGGAAAAAAT
>CAIVXP010000037.1 GCA_903909905.1 Akkermansiaceae bacterium | reverse complement strand
GGACTCCACCCCTTGCTGAAAAACGCATCCATCAAAAAAGAAGGTGACATGCGTTCGCCCGCCGGTGTTTTCCGCATCGGCGGCGCATGGGGCTATGATCCGTCGATCCGCAAACACCCGCTGCTGCCCTATCGCAAGGTGTCCCCCTGCGACCTTTGGGTCGAAGACCCAAGCTCGCCACATTACAATCAACACCTCATTCTCGATCGCCCGCCCTCATCCGTATGGGAGAAAAAACAACAGATGAAACAAACGGACCCGGCTCACGCGCTGAAACTCTACATCGGCCACAACTCCCAGCCCCAAACGATACCCGGCGACGGCTCATCGATCTTTTTTCACATCTGGCGCGCGGGCGGTGCAAAACCGACCGCCGGATGCACGACCATGGATGAGATAAAACTCCGCCAACTCATTGCCAGCGTCGACCCTTCACGCAACCCGATCTACATCCTTTTGCCCGAACCGGAGTACGCAAAACTACGCAAGGCATGGAAGCTTCCCTAAGCGCCCGCCGAGCCGCTCCTTTTCCTTGCCCCGTCGCATGGGAAACCCCACCCTTCGGGCGTGCCCGAGGAAATCGACAACCACACGCTCGATGAGCTGATGCGCGCGCTCGACGCCTCGGACGCATCCGCCCTACTCGCGGCAGCCGAAGAGGCCCACTATGCCGACCTTGCGGCAGTCTATGAAGACCTCGATGACGAAAAACGCGACCTCTTGCTCAAGACGATCGGCCCGGAAATAGCCACCGATGTCATCGCCGAACTTCCCTACCCGCTGATCGAAGAAGCACTCAACCACTTCAAGCCCGCCCAGCTCCGGGTGCTGCTCGGCAACCTTTCCGACGATGACCGCGTCGATGTTTTCCAAGTCGTGAGCGAGGAAGCACAGGTCCGTTTTTTTAGCCTGCTCGGCCCGCGCGACAAGGAACTCACTCGCAGCTTGCTGAAGTACGAGGAGGACACTGCCGGCGGACGCATGACCACCAGCATAGGCCGCATCACCGCCGACATGACGGTCAAGCAAGCGATCACCGTGCTGCGCCGCGACCGCGATGATGCGGAAACGCTGGCACGGATTTTCGTCGTCGATGAACAAGGCCGCCTCGCCGGAAAGGTTCGCCTGCGCGATCTCGCATTCAGCACCTGGGACACTCCAGTGCATGACATCATGGAGCCGGCCGACGAGTTTGTGCTTGCTTCGGCCGACCAAGAAGAGGCCGCGCGCACGCTTTCGAAATACGACTTGATCGTGCTGCCGGTAGTCGATGAATTCCACCACCTTCTCGGCGTTCTGACCTACGACGACGCACTCGAAATTCTCCAAGAGGAATCCACTGAGGACATCGAAAAACTCGCCGCGATCGGTGGTGAGCAATCGGAGGTTTCCTACCTCAACACCAGCGTCGGCCTCCACTTTCGCCGCCGCGTGAGCTGGCTCATCGGCCTCGCGTTTGTCTCAATCATAACCGGCTATGTGATGTACCGCTTCAGCCATCTGCTCGAGCAAGCCTCGGTGCTCTCGCTTTTCCTGCCGATGGTCGTCGCCGCAGGCGGAAATTCCGGTGGTCAGGCCGCCACCATGGTGATCCGCGCGATGGCACTTGGCGAAATCAACCCCGGCAATGCCCTGCGCATCGCATGGAAGGAAGCGCTCACCGGACTCTTCCTCGGTCTCTCACTCGGCATCGCCATTGCGGCATTCATCACGCTCATCCTTCCTCACCTGCAACCTCACACCCAGGCGCATTTCGACTTCCCGCACCTCGCATTCGCCGTGGCAGCCGCCATCACGCTGCAGGTTCTTTCCGCCACCGTCCTCGGCGCGCTTCTGCCACTCGGTGCCCGCGCGATCAAACTCGACCCAGCAGTCGTTTCATCGCCATCACTGGCCTCAACCGTCGATATCTCCGGCATGCTGATCTACTTCGTGACGGCCGCCGCCATTCTCGGACTTCGCTAAGGCACGCCAGTAATCAAGCCGCTCCCTGATGCGCTTTTCCATGCCTTGGTCACCAGCCTCGTAATAAACGCGGCCCTCCGGCAAATACGACTGCGGCACATAAGCGCCCTCGAAATCGTGGGAGTTAAAATATTGCAGCTTGGACTCACTCTCACCCGAAGCCGCCGCAAGTTTCTTGCGCGTCGCCGTGCGCAAATGCGGCGGCACCGCCAGAGTCCGGCCTTGCTCGATGTCGGCCATCGCCCTGCCCAGCGCCGCATATGCGGTGTTCGATTTCGGTGCCGTCGCCAAATACACGGTGGCATGTGCCAGCGGAATCCGCCCCTCGGGCAAGCCGACAAATTCCAAAGCATGATGCGCATCCAAGGCGACCCGCAAAGCATTCGAATCCGCAAGCCCGATGTCCTCCGACGCAGCAATCACCAACCTCCGCGAAATGAATCTCGGGTCCTCACCGGCATGCAACATCTTGGCGAGCCAATAAAGCGCGGCATCAGGATCCGAACCGCGAATCGATTTGATGAATGCCGAAGCAGTGTCGTAATGCGCATCGCCATCTGCATCGTAAACCACCGCCTTGCGCTGAATGGATTCTTCAGCAACCCCAAGCGTGATCCGAATCACGCCATCCTCATCCGCCGGCGTGGTCATCACCGCCAACTCAAGCGCAGTCAGCGCCTTGCGCGCATCACCATCTGATTTCTCCGCAAGGTGATCCAAGGCCTCAGCACTTACCTCGACCAACTGTCCACCAAATCCACGATCTTCATCTGCCAAGGCCCTCTGCAACAATCGCACGACCTCATCTACCGGCACCGGCTCGAGTTGGAAAACCTGCGAACGCGAAACTAAGGGCGAGTTGACATGGAAATACGGGTTGTGCGTGGTCGCACCAATGAACCTCACCACTCCGCGCTCGATGTGCGGCAAAAGCACATCCTGCTGCGCTTTGTTGAAACGATGAATCTCATCAATGAACAGGATCGTCGTCTCACCCCTCAGCTCGCGCCATGTGCGGGCCTGATCAATCCTCGCGCGGATCTCGGCCACATTCGACTCCACGCCATTGAGTGACTCAAATCGCGAACCGGTTGTCCGCGCGATCACACCCGCCAACGAAGTCTTTCCCGTACCGGGCGGACCGTAAAAAATCAGCGATGTGAAACGATCGGACTCGATCGCACGCCGCAGCAATTTGCCCTCGCCCAAAATGTGACGCTGCCCTGCCACCTCATCCAAGGACCGCGGCCGCATGCGCGAAGCAAGCGGTTCTGGCGCATCGCCCTTGCGGGTGGTCGCGGCGGGAGTGGAAAATAGATCGGACACGGTCGACACCCCCAGCATCCCACACGATCACGGCTTTGCCAGCCGATAAAATACGGCATCCGCGTCAGGCCAGATCCATCACCAACACCTTGGCCCACCACTCGCGGTAACTATCGAGGAATGCCTTGTGATCCGGGTGCACCTGATATGCGTCGTGATCCTCCATCGTGCCAAACTGCATGCTCAAGGCGTAGTCCCACGATTGGTCGACCACCGGCCTGATCTCCACCTTGGCCGGCACCGCCCAACGCCCACCCGCCACCAGATCGATTCGAACAAGATCATCAAGCGCTTTTTCAAACTCCGCACGGTCCGCCACATTTTGCCGTCCATCCTTCAGCCAAAAATAAACATGGTGCTCCATGGCGTAGAGTTATCGCCGCGGCTCTGTACCCACAAGCCTCGATTCCTTTGGCTACCGCCAAAACCCAAATTTCCTTTGCCACGATCACGGCTCGCCCTATCTTCGCGCACACCCATGCGATTGCTTCACCTCGCTTTACTCGCCCTACTGGCAAACACCGCTATTGCCGCACCCTCCGATGTCTACAGCTCAGTGCTGCGCATCGAGGTCTCGACCCAGGTGCCCGATTACCAAACCCCATGGAACTCCGGCCGATTCGGTGGCGGCATCGGCACCGGTTTCATCATCGGCAAAAACCGCATCCTCACCAACGCACACGTCGTTTCAAACGCCCGCCGCGTGCTCATCACCGTGCATGGAAGCCCAGTGAAATACCCGGCCAAAGTCGAACACATCGCCCACGACTGCGACCTCGCCCTACTGTCTGTCGATGACTTCAAGGACTTCGAGTCATTTCCCACATTCGAGTTCGGAAATGTCCCAAGCCTCGAATCTGAAGTCCGTGTGATCGGCTATCCGATCGGCGGCGATCGCATCTCGGTCACTCGTGGCGTGGTATCACGCATCGACTTCCAAACATACTCGCACACCAGAGCCGATTCACACCTCGCAATCCAGATCGACGCCGCCATCAACCCCGGCAACTCCGGCGGCCCCGTGATCCAAGGCGACAAAGTCATCGGCGTCGCCTTCCAGGGACTGCGCCAGGCCGACAATACCGGCTACATCATCCCCACGCCGGTCATCAACCGCTTCCTCAAGGATATCGAGGACGGAAAATACGACCAGTATGTCGACCTCGGCTTTTCGGAATTTCCGCTTCACAACCCAGCCATGCGATCGGCACTTGGTCTTCCCGATGATGGCATCGGCGTGCTGGTCACCCGCGTGATCGCCACCAGCGCCAGCGACGGATTTCTCCAACCCGGCGATGTTGTCACCGAACTCGATGGCCACAAGGTCGACAGTGCTGGCATGGTCAAAATCGATAACGAAACGGTAAACCTCAACGAAATCGTCGAACGCAAATTCGCAGGCGGCAAGGTCGCGGTCCGCTTCCTCCGCGATAAGGCATGGAACGATGTGGAAATTTCCCTCAAGCCGGTGCCTTGGTCGCGGATGTATGCAATCGAGTATGAAAAAAAACCGAGATACATCGTCTTTGGCGGTCTTGTCTTCCAGCCGCTCGACACAAACCTGTTTGCTTCGGCTAAATTTGACGACGTGACCGTGCGCCGCCTCTACACGGACTACATGCCCAAAGGACTCTTCCAGAAACATCGCGATGTGGTGATCCTCACCCGCGTCGAAAGCGATCCAATCACCAGCCAACTCGGCGATTTCACCGGATTCGCAGTCGATAAAATCAACGGCGTCGAAGTCACCGACCTCAAACACGCCTACGATCTCCTTCATTCAGAAAAAGCGCCCGAGTTTCATGTGATCGAGCTCTTCGGCGCCAACAGACCTGTGGTGATTCCCGCCGCCAAAGTTGCCGAAGCCGAGGGTCGTATCGCCAAGGCTTACGGCATCACCAAGATGGAAAACCTCACCGACTGACCATGCCCCGCGCAGGCATCGCACTCGGGTCGAATCTCGGCGACCGCATGGCCAATCTCGATATGGCCACACACATGCTTAGAGAGATCGCCATCAAAAACGAGACGTTCCTCAAAGCACCTGTCTATCAAACCGAGCCGCTTCACTGCCCGCCGGATTCGCCGGATTTTCTCAACACGGTAGTCGAATTTGGATTCGACGGCACAGCGGCGGAACTTTTGGAAAAAACTCGCGCGATCGAAATATCCATGGGCCGCTCGAGCAACCCGCAACGCAACGCCCCGCGCGTGATCGATGTCGATATCCTTTATCTCGGCAACGAACAATGCGACTCATC
>CAIVXP010000036.1 GCA_903909905.1 Akkermansiaceae bacterium | reverse complement strand
TTTGGCATCAGCGGCGCAATTCTTTTGGGCATCGTGTTTTTTGGTCACCATGTCGCGGGTCTGTCAGGGCACGAGCCCGTCCTGCTCTTCGCGCTCGGCGTCTCATTGGTGATTATCGATGTCTTTCTGTTTCCCGGCACGATGATCGCTGCCCTTACCGGCGTGACGATGATCCTGGCCTCCCTCGTGTGGATGATGCTCGACCTGTGGCCGGGCGAGCCGGTGACAATTTCGGGAAATGTCCTGCTGCGACCGCTCGCCAATGTGCTGGCAGGTGCCGCATTGGCGATCGCGGCGTTTTGGGTGTTGCTCAGGTTTTTGCCCAAAGGCGGACCTTGGGGCGGCATGGTTTTGGAAAGCGTGGTCGGCGGCGAACCCAATGTTGCAACTCCGCTCGGTAGCGTAGCGTCGCCCGGTAGCGCGGAAAATCTGTTAGGCCAAAGCGGCAAAGCGACCACCGCACTTTTCCCGAGTGGACAAGTCGAGATTTCCGGCAAACGATACGAGGCGAAACTCGCCATGGGTTTTGCCGAAGCAGGCACGCCAGTGAAAGTCACGGGCGTATCGGAATTCGGCCTCATCGTTGAAACGCTGTCATGAGCCTGATCATTTTGCTTTTTGCCGTCGGCCTCATCCTGCTCGCCGCCGAGGTGGTCGTACCCGGCGGCATCCTCGGCGGCATCGCGGCGCTGATGATGCTGGGCGGCTGTGCGATCGCTTATTCGCGCTTCGGCTCGACTGGTGGCGCGCTTGCCTTGGCTACGGCGTTGGTGCTGATCGGTATCACCCTGTTTCTGGAATTTTACGTTTTGCCGAGAACCCGCCTTGGCCGCCGGGCTTTTCTCGACAGTGAAATCAGCGCCACCAGCGCGGCACTCGGGCCCGAGGCGCAGCAACTCATCGGCGCCCAAGCCGAGGCCATCACCCTGCTATCCCCCAGCGGCTACATCCGCGTGAACGGAAAACGCTACGAAGGATTCAGCCAATCTGGACAAATTTCGCCAGGTGCGACGCTACAAGTCGTCGGCGCGGACAACTTCCGTCTCATCGTCACTCTCATCCCCACACCAGAATAAACACCATGGACCTATCCACACTTGTACTCGTCGTCATTGTCATCGCCTCGCTTGTCATCTTTGGCATCATCATTTCCTTCTTCAGCGTCTGGCTCCGCGCGTGGCTTGCCGGCGCTTATGTCGGCTTCACCGATCTCGTCGCCATGCGCCTGCGCCAAGTGCCCTACGGCATGGTTGTCGATGCCCGCATCACCGCCAAAAAGGCAGGCATCGAAATTCCGATCAATGACATCGAGGCCCACTTCCTTGCCGGCGGCAATGTGATCCCGACGATTCAAGCACTCATCGCCGCGCAAAAGGCAGGCATCGTGCTCGATTGGAACCGCGCCTGCGCGATCGACCTCGCGACCAAAGGCTCCGGCAAAAGCGTGGTCGAGGCGGTCCGCACTTCGGTCGACCCGAAGGTGATCGATTGCCCGAATCCCGCCTCCGGACGCACGACCATCGACGGCGTTGCCAAGGATGGCATCCAGGTGAAAGTCCGCGCGCGCGTTACAGTGCGCACCAACCTCGACCGCTTCGTCGGCGGTGCCAAAGAGGAAACCATCATCGCACGCGTCGGCGAAGGCATCGTCACGACCATCGGTTCGGCTGAGACTTACAAGACGGTGCTTGAATCGCCCGACTCAATTTCCAAGGTCGTACTTCACCGCGGACTCGATGTGGGCACGGCGTTTGAAATTCTTTCGATCGACATTGCCGATGTCGATGTCGGCGAAAACGTTGGCGCTCAACTCCAAGAAGCGCAGGCCGAGGCCAACAAGAACATGGCTCAGGCCCAGGCGGAAATCCGCCGTGCGGCTGCGGTTGCCCTCGAACAGGAAATGGTCGCCCGCGTGGCGGAGATGAAGGCCAAGGTCGTCGAGGCCGAAGCCCAAGTGCCGCTCGCGATGGCCGAAGCCTTCCGCAGCGGTCACCTCGGCGTCATGGATTATTACAAAATGGAAAATGTGAAGTCCGACACGCAGATGCGCGCCAACATCGCCAAGGACGGCAACTGATCCAGCCACCAATCACACAACAAGAACCTCATGGATTGGATCTTCGATCATTTCCAAATCGTCCTCATCGTCGCGCTGGCCTTCGCCTCATGGGTGAAAAGCCGCCGAGATGCGAAGCAGGCCGAACGCGAAGCGCGCGAGGCTGGCGAGCTGCCGGATGAGGAGGAAATCTTCGGGCCGTATGAAACATGGCAGCCGGAGCCGATGACGAATCAGCCGCCACCGGTTCCAAGCCAAAGCGCACGCAACACATTTCCCGCGCAAGAGCCAGTGCCCGACCGCGAGCTCGAACGACAAAATGCGCTGCGCGAAAAGCTCCGCCAGATCCGCGAGGCCAAGACGATCACCACCGGCAATGCCGCTGCAACACGCGAGCGCGCAAACGCCAAAGGCAAAGCGCCAGTCGTCGTTACCGCATCATTGCGCGGCATGCTGAGAAACCGTAGCGAACTGCGCAAGGCAGTGATAACCCGCGAGGTCCTTGGCACACCGGTGGGCTTGCGTTAGAGCGACAGGGTGTTTGGGCATGGCGGTTGGAAACCGCCGCCACTGGGCGTGTGAACCTCAAGCACGCTACTATCAAAAAAATGACGCGGGTAATATACCCGCGTCATCATAAACAACCGCAACCTAAAGAAATTATATGGGCCATGGCAAAGGCGATGCAGCGATTGCCTTTACCAAACCCATGTCATTTTTCAAATCAACGCCTCCTTCTAAGCAGTCCGATGGAAGCCAAGGCTCCAAGCAAGGCCGTGGACGGCTCGGGAACCAGGAAAGTGTAGGTGCCAGAACCGCTCTGTAATCCATCATCAACATGTGTGCCGGAAATGCCAAACTCCAGCTGATAGGTGCCTAACGCCGTAAAACCCCAATTGTAGTGAGTGTGCAAGCCAGCAAGAAGCTCGAAGGAGCTTTTAGAAGGATCATTCGAATCAAGGAAAATGTTGACTCCACCGAATCCGTCATCCTGCCAGAGACGGAAATTACCCGGGCCATTGATGCTATTGAGAGAGATGGTGAGCCCATCTTCCCAGTCGGTCTCAACGAGTTCCTCCAAACCCAACCCAAGAAAGGGCGCGCCTTTATCAGTCGCATCTTGCTCGGTCTCAGGCAGCCAATAATAATTGGTTGATGCGACCGTAATCGTTGAGGTCTGCGGCACGACGATAACGAGGTCGCTCGGGTCGTATTCGGACTCGGTCGTAACAGCGTTACCATTGATGACCGCGCCATCAGCTCCTCCCTCATTGTGAAAATGTGGCTCAAAGCCTTGGGTGAGCGAGGGATCGTCGGTTACATCCGCTACCGAAACATATCCGAAGGCAGGACCATCCATATGCCCGCCTGTAAGCAAAGAGGCCGCAGGCAATGATACCGATAGGGCCCACGATGTGAGTAATAATGCTTTTTTCATAATGTTTAATGTTTGCTTGGCCAGAAGCCAAAGGGATTCTATAAAAATGCAAATAATATGCAACTAAATTATTTTTGTTATTGCATATTTTTTGCAACTTATAATCATCCCCTCGACGCTAGCCCCTCTGTGGTATCGCCAAATGATCAATCGAATGAGACTTTACCCGCTTGGAAAAACCCATGGATTTACCTTGGTCGAAATGCTGGTGACCACTGCCAGCGTTGTCGCTCTGGCATCAGTGGCGTTGGTCGTGTCGCGATCAACCTTGTCACGAGCCCAACAGACAAACTGCATGGGCAATCTCAAAAACATCGGCGCCGCCTTGCACATGTATGCGGCGGACCACAACGGCAAGTTTCCGGAAACCACACATACTACAGATTTCGACGAGGCTTGGATTGTAAAGCTCGAGGCCTACCTCGGCGACTTTGATTCCGTTCGCATCTGCCCGGCAGACCCAAGAAAGAACGAACGGCTCAAAGCGGGCGGCACAAGCTACATTCTCAACAGCTACATCTTTGTGCCAGAGATCGATCCGTTCGGGGAGCCGATTGGAACTGCGCTAAACCGCTTGAGTGCGATACCCCAACCTGAACGCACCATCGTCGCCTTCATCTGTTCGGATCGCACCAGCCCGGGCCCAGGGAACGATCACACTCACTCCAATCAATGGTCATCATGGTCTGCGGTTTGCAGCGACATCGCTCCCGATCGATTTGGCGGCGGATCAAAGGAGCGAGCGAAGGGGCGTTCAAACTACCTTTATGTCGATGGTAGCGTTCTCTCTCTCGAAGCCGGAGAGATCAAACGCATAACCGAAGCAGGCATCAACATCGCCAAGCCACCCGGCATCGAAGACCTGCCATGAATTCATCACTCCCCATGCGATACACCATCATACTGATTCCCCTGCTCGCGGCCCAATCACAGGCCGGACTCTTGCCCCTGGGGGAACATGTTGACATCCGCTTCGAATGGAAAAATGGCACATGGTCGTGCAAGGCTGCCACCCCAAACACGGAACACAATCCGCAGTCCGTTTCTCTTTCACTCGGCGACAAGCCCTATGTCAGCGGCAACCCGTCAAATTCAGGAGCAAGGCACACACAGCCCGCATCTGCAGCTTTCGCCTTTACTGGCGTGCCTGCGGGAAATCCTCTGTGGATTGCGGTGCAAGGAACACCCGGCGCCGGCGAGGCATGGCCCGGTTTCGACAACAACCAATCCGGCATTTTTGGTTCATACATTCCCAACGACACTCGAGTGTCACAGACAACTGCAAGACCATGGATTAAAGTCTCACTGGTGGAACATGTCGCCCCCCACAACAGCAATGCACACTTTTCGATGTGGACATCAGGCTCCCCACCCAAGGTCTGGATGTCTACCTTCAGCAACAGTTCGACAAACGACTATCACTACGCAGAGGGCACTCATAACCACATCAACTGGGGATTTAACACGACCGGCATCCATCGCGTCAGGCTGCGCGCATCGGCCTTTGCCGGCCCCGGTTCAAGCAATCCCACAGGCTTCAGTGAAGTCCACACATTCACTTTTGCCATCGGGCCGTTTGCACAGTGGCAGGCGCAGTACTTCGACGGCAATGAGCTAGAAAATACCTCAATCTCCGGAGCAAGTGCCGACCCGGATCAGGATGGGATGAACAATCTCATTGAATTTGGATTCGGCTTGAACCCGCGTAGCGGAGGATCAACACCAACAGCCACAGGTCTCGGGCTTCCAAAGATGAGCCTTCAATCGGAAAATGGCACATCATACGAAATTCTCACATACCCACGACGACGTGCCAACTCGCAAATAAAACCGCTGTTATATCAGCCTCTTTTCGCCTCAGACTTAGCAGGCCCGTGGGTTTCCGAAAATACAATCACAACCACCTCCAATTTTCCTATTGAGCTAAACCACCTCAACTCAATCTGGGAGCTAGTTATAGTGACGCGCCCAGTAGGCACAACCAAACCCGTAAGAGGCTTCTCTAGAGTAATGCTTCAAAATTAGCGCGGTTTGCGAAAAGGTGTAGCCGCTGGAGCGAGAAGATTTTGGCCCGGGTAAGGCGTTGCGACAATGGAGCGGACATATCCGACCCGAAGGGTTGTCCGCAAGGACCGCACCGGCGGGTGCGGGCAAAGTGGATAGACATCCACGACTGACTTGTCCGCCATAGCTCGCAGAGCGACGGCGGAGCAAGAACGCAGCCATGGACAAGGATTCCGTTTTTTCAAGGCCGGCGAAGCCGCAAATTTACCACACCTAACCCCAACCACCGGCTACAGATTTGAGCAAAATGCTCTAAGGTCGAGCAACCTTCACGCTTCCTGCCAGTCGTTGCCCATCCAGAGGTTGAGAATTTCGACAGCGGCCGCCTGATCGATCACGGATTTTTGTTTGCGTGAATTGCGTCCAGCTTCGCGCAGCTTGGCGGCGGCGCTGGAGGTGGTGAGAGTCTCATCGACAAAAACCAA
>CAIVXP010000035.1 GCA_903909905.1 Akkermansiaceae bacterium | reverse complement strand
TTCCAGTTCCTCAATCGTGATGCCTTCGGCGCGGAGGTGGTGTGGGTCCGGCTCGACACGCAGTTGTTTCACGCCGCCGCCAATGGCCAGCACTTCGGCGACACCCGGGATGCTTTGAAGTCGTCGCGCGATGTTGCGATCGGCGAGCGTGCGGAGGTCCATCGGTGCCATCGACGCGCTATTGTCGCGCAGACCAACGAGAAGAATTTCTCCCATCAGCGATGAAACCGGTGTCATGCCCGAGCGCGTGGATTCCGGCAGTTTTACGCTTTGCAAGCGTTCCTGAACGAGTTGGCGAGCCTTGTAAATATCGGTGCCCCAAGCGAACTCGACAAATACGAGCGAGAGCCCGACATCGGAATTTGAGCGCAGCCGGTCGAGTCCGCCAACGCCGAGCAAGGCATTTTCCAGCGGGCGCGTGACGAGGGTTTCGACTTCTTCGGGCGCGAGGCCTGGGGATTCGGTCAGGACGGTGACCGTGGGCTTGGTCATGTCGGGCAAGACCTCGACGGGCAGCGTCATGCTGGTGCGTGCGCCGAGCAAAAGCAACAGCAGCGCGGCGGTGATGACCAGTGCGCGATGTTTGAGTGAAAAGCGGATGAGGTGGTCGAGCATGGGATCAGGCCTTGAGGCGTTTGCGGATGATGAAGGCCATGGCGAGTACTGCGATGAAGAGCAGCGCGCATGTGATGGAGAGGGTGGTGACAAGTGCGCTGTGTGAATGGCTGTGGCTCTCGGAATTTTTGGCTGCGGCGATCTGTTCCTTGGTCATTTCCGTGCCGTCTTCGTTGTGCGGGTGACCGTGTGCGGCATCGAGGGCTTCTTTGAGCGATGCGCTGCCCTTGCCGGCGAAGGAGAGTGCGTAGGCGCCGTGGGTCACCACTTCGTCGCCGGGGTATAGTCCCGAAGTAATTTCAACGCGTTCGTGGTTTTGATCGCCGGTGAGCACTGGGACACGGACGAAGCTGTTGGCGATTTCATAATCCTTGATGAAAACGAAGCGGTTCGAGCGATCGCCTTGAAGCGCCTCGCGCGGGATGCTGAGCACGGCATTGCGATGGGATGCGATGAGTGTCAGTTCCGCGCGCATGCCGGGTCGCAATTTGTTGTTGGGGTTGGGTAGCGCAAACACCGCGTCGATGGTGCCCTTTTGCGGATCGGCGCCGACACCGAGGCGGAGAAATTTTGCGGTGAGTTCCTTGTTGCCGATGGCGGGTACGCGAATTTTGGCAGTGAGTCCTTCGTTGAGATTCGAGGCGTCGTTTTGCGGGATTTTTGCGATGATCCAAACCGTGCTGAGGTCAAGGATCTCCATGAGCGTTGCATCCGGTTCGACGGGGGCGCCGAGGTGGGTTTGCGAGTCGGTGATGAGTCCGCTGGCGGGAGCTTTCAGTTCGATGATTGGCGGTGGATTGCCCGCTTGGCGGCTTTCGATGCGCGCGATCACATCGCCTTTCGTGACGAGTTCGCCCTTGTGAAAAAGGACTTCGGCGATTCTTCCGGCGGCGCGGCTGGAGAGGACCGAATGGCTTTCGCAGGTGTGTTCGACTTCGCCGAGTGCGAAGAGCGTGCGGTCGAAGGCGGACTCTTCCGCTTCGACGGTTTTGATGCCGAGGTTTTTCACGGCGTTCTCATCGAGCACGATGGTCGTTTCGTTTCTTGGTTGGGTGTTGGCGGCAAATGCCGATGGCAGGGCAAGCGCGAGGGCGAGTGGGAAAATAATTTTCATGGCGGGGTGGATCATGGTTTGGCGATTGCGGAGTCGTGGCGGATTTTTGCGAGATGGAATTCGCCAAGTGCGTTGATGTGTGATGCGGCGAGCTCGAGGTGTTTTTCCTTCGATTGGAGGAGTGCTTGGATATCGCTTTGGCCGTTGCGGTAGGCCGCCTCGGCGTTTTCAACTTGCTGCGTGGCGAGTGGCAGCAGGGTCTGTTTGATTTCGCGGGCCAATGAGGCCCATTGTTTCATGTCGGCCGCGGCGGTTTCAGCTTCGAGGCTGATCTTGCGCGCGAGTGCGATCGCTTCCTGTTCCATGCGCGATTTGCGGATCTGCACTTCTTCGATGCCCGCCTTGTTTTGATTCCAAAGTGGCAGCGGAATTTTCAGGCGCAGGCCGATCATCGTTTCGGTGTCGTAGCCTTCGGGTGCGTCCTCCGTGCGATCGCTGGCGGCGAAGAGTCCGCCCTCGATGTCATCGTAGCGGCGGCTTTGCTCGAGAGCGATGCCTTGTGATGCGGCTTGCAGGGCGAGTTCGGCTTTTTGGAGATCGGGTCGTTGTGAAAGGTCGTTTGTCGTGCTTGTGATTTTCGGTTCGGTCAATGCGCCTTCGATGCGCAGCGCTTCGCCGGGGTGCATGCCGAGCAGTGGCTTGAGGGTGCCGAGCCACAAATTTTCCTCCGCATCGAGTTGGCGTGTTTGGATTTCGAGAGAGGCGGCATTGAGGTTTGCCTGTCCCGCATCGAGTGACGAGGCCTCACCTTTTTGCGCGCTGTCGGCGAGCGTGCTGGCGAATTGCCGCATGAGGGTGGTCTGGGCGCGCAGGAGATCGCGGCGTTGGCGGGTGGTGAGCACTTT
>CAIVXP010000034.1 GCA_903909905.1 Akkermansiaceae bacterium | reverse complement strand
GCTCAACCTCCTTGGCCTTGGCGATGTAATACTTGAGCGAATACTTGTCGCGTTTTTCGTCGTTGATGTCGCCGGTGTAGCAAATCGCGGCTTCACAAAGCACCTTGCCGTGCTCGCATGCGTCCTCCATGGCGACCTGCATGTTGGGCAGGTAATTGAGCGAGTCGAAGATGCGGAAGATGTCCATGCCCGAATCCGCCGCATGCTTGACGAAACCGGCGACGACATTGTCCGGGTAATTTGAATAGCCGACCGCGTTGGATCCGCGGAAGAGCATCTGGAAACAGATGTTCGGGATTTTTTCACGCAAGCGACGCAGGCGTTCCCACGGGCACTCGCTGAGGAAACGCATGGCCGTGTCGAAGGTCGCGCCGCCCCACATTTCCAACGAGAAAAGTTGCGGCACACGGTGGGCGATCGCCTCGGCCACGCGCAGCATGTCGTAGGACCGCATGCGGGTGGCAATGAGCGATTGGTGGGCGTCGCGCAGTGTCGTGTCGGTGATGAGCAGGCGTTTCTCGGCAAAGATCCACTGCGTAAATTTCTCGGGGCCAAGCTCGAGCAGCAAATCGCGGCTGCCCTTCGGCACCACCGCGTGATGCTCAATCACCAGCGAGTCGGGCACATTCGCCTTGGGCAGTGCCGCGGCGGGCTTCCAACCCTTGGCGGTGGCGTTGCCGTTGATAGTGATGTCGGAAAGGTACGACAGCGTGCGTGTCGCGCGGTCGCGGCGCGGACGGAAACGGAACAGCTCGGTCTTGGTGTCGATGAGCTTGGTGTGGGCCTGACCGCTGCGGAAGGTTTCATCCGCAATGACATTTTCCAAAAACGGAATGTTGGTCTTCACGCCGCGAATGCGGAACTCGCGCAGCGCGCGGTCCATGCGCTGGCAGGCCATCGGGAAATCGCGGCCCATCGCGGTGACTTTTACCAGCATCGAGTCGTAGAATGGCGTGACCACTGAACCAGCGTCGCCCGAAGCGGCATCGAGGCGGATGCCAAAACCGGCGGCCGAGCGGTAGTTGAGAATGCGGCCGTAGTCGGGCGCGAAATTCTTTTCCGGATCCTCGGTGGTGACGCGGCATTGGATCGCAAAGCCATTGCACGGAATCTCATCCTGCGGCGGGATGGCCACCTCGGGACCGAAGAGCGACTCGCCGCCGGCGATGAGGATTTGCGAACGCACAAGGTCGATGCCGGTGACGCATTCGGTGACGGTGTGCTCGACCTGGATGCGCGGGTTCATCTCGATGAAAAACCAGTCGTTTTTGTCCATGTCGTAGAGGAACTCGACGGTGCCCGCATTATTGTAGCCGATGCCTTTGGCGAGATTCACCGCAGCGTCGCAAAGCTCCTTGCGTACCTTCGGATCCAGGTTCATCGCCGGCGCGACCTCGACGACTTTTTGATAACGGCGCTGCACCGAGCAATCGCGTTCGTGGAGGTGCACGACATTGCCGTGCTTGTCGCCGAGGATCTGGACCTCGATGTGTTTCGCGCGGGAAATGTAGCGCTCGAGGAAAACTGCTGGATTGCCAAACGCATTGAGCGCCTCGTTTTGCGCCTCGCTCAAAAGCGCCGGCAAAAGCGATGGTTTTTCCACCACCCGCATGCCACGACCACCACCACCGAAGGCCGCTTTGATGATCAACGGAAAACCAATTTCGTGAGCGGCCTTGAGAGCCTCGTCGGGATTAGTGATCGGCTCCTCCGTGCCGGGCAGCGTTGGCACCTGATAGCGATGCGCCAGCGTCCG
>CAIVXP010000033.1 GCA_903909905.1 Akkermansiaceae bacterium | reverse complement strand
GGCGATGCCTCGCTCGAATGGAGTTTCTTCTTCTGGCACCCATGGATCTACATGCTGCTCGCCCCCGCCGTCGGCATGAAGCTCTGGTCCGACGAACAACGCAACGGAACCATCGAGCTGCTCGGCACCTTTCCAGTCTCGATGTGGAGCGCGATCATCGGCAAGTTCTTCGCCGCCGCCACGGTCTGGCTCGCCGCACTCGTGCTGACCTTTCCGATCGTCGCCACCGTCAACTACCTCGGCGATCCCGACAACGGCGCGATCCTCGCCGGCTACATCGGCTCGCTGCTCGTTTGCTCGACCTTTGTCGCCATCACCATGCTTGTCTCGGCCTGCACCCGCGACCAAGTGGTGTGCCTTATCGTTTCCGTCGCGATCTGCGTCACGATGGTGCTCTGCGGCTACGATGATTTCACCCGCGAAATCGGCAAAGCGGTCTCGCCTGGCGTCGTCGAGGCAATCGTCTCAATCGGCGTGTGGGACCACTTCCGCTCGCTCAACCGCGGGCTCTTCCGCCTTCAGGACGCAGTGTGGTTCACTTCGTTCATCGCCGTCTGCCTGCTCGGCACCAGCACAATCCTCTCCGCCAAACGCTCCTGAGCCGCCACCCGAATTTTCAGCCACATTCCTTTCAACGAAATGAAATCCAACAGCCCCATCACTCGCGCAACTGTCGTCGTCATCGCGCTCGCCGCCATCGCGATCTTTGCCAACTGGCTTGTCTCGCTCTCGTCGTTCGGCAACCGCGGCGCCGACTTCACCGAAAAAAAAATCCACACACTCTCTGACGGCACCAGCGCAATCCTCGGCGAAATCGGCGCACCAGTCGTGCTCCGCTACTATGCCTCTCGTAATACGGATTACATGCCGGAGGAAATCAAACTCCACATGCGCCGCGTCGATGACCTCCTCAAGGAATACGCATCGCTCTCGAAAGGCAAACTCCGCATCGAAAACCTCGATCCCCAACCGGACACCGATGCCGAGGACTCCGCCAACCTCGACGGCATCAACGGCCAACGCATGGACGACCAGAACCTCTACTTCGGTCTAGCCATTTCATGCCTCGATAAGACCAGCGTCATCCCCTTCATCGACCCACGCCAGGAAACGATGCTCGAATACCAACTTTCCAAGGCAATCGCCGAAGTCAGTGCCCTGTCGAAACCAAAAATCGGCGTGATGTCCGCCCTCTCGCTGAAAGGACAGCCCGCCGGCATGCCCGGTCAACAAGGAGTACCGGGTTGGGTGATCTACCAACAACTCAAGCAGTCCTTCGACATCGAGGACATCCCGATGACCACCACCACGATCGATCCGAAATCGATCAAGGTGCTCTTGCTTTTCCATCCCGCGGAAATCACACCCGAGGCTGAATTCGCGGTCGACCAATACCTGCTCGGCGGCGGCACCGTGGTGGCCTGCCTCGATGCCTTCTCGGTCGCTGCGCAAATGACCGGCGGCAGCAACCCGATGATGGGCATGCCCGGCACACCCACCACTTCAACGCTGCCAACGCTTCTCAAATCATGGGGCGTTTCCCTCGAGTCCGGCAAGGTGCTCGCCGATCCGACCTACTCAACCCGCATGGCCGGCAACCGCGACGCACTCGCGGTCCTCACGCTCACCAAGGATGCGATGCCGCAAGCCGACAGCGTGATCACCAAGGATCTCGACACGGTCACTCTTTTCCTGCCCGGCGCCTTCACGGTCACCGCGACCGCAGGGATCAAAGCCAACACCTTGATCAAATCCTCGAACGGATCGGGCTTTGTCGACTCGATGCGCGCGTCGCAACTCGATCCCGCGCTGAGCACCTCGTTCCGCCCGTCCGGCACCGCCTACGATCTGGTCACCTACCTCAGCGGCAATTTCAAAACCGCTTTCCCCGATGGCAAACCGCAGGCTGCCGCGACCGCCGATGGAGCCGAGCCGAAAAAGCCTGAGGCAAATGCCAATCAACTCAAGCAGTCCGCCAGCCCGGGTCATGTTTTCCTCATCGCCGATGTCGATGCGTTCTACGACCGCTTTGCCTACAACCTGCAAAACTTCGGTGGCGTGCAAATGGCCTCACCGATCAATGGCAACGCCTCGCTGCTCTTCAACCTACTCGATCAAGCGACCGGCTCGAAGCACCTGATCGGTTCTCGATCGCGTTCCGCCATCCGCCGACCCTTCACGGTGGTTCAAAAAATGGAGGCTGAATTCAACCAACAGGTTGGCACCAAGATCGAGGAGTTCCAAGAGAAACAAAAAGCCGCCCAACAAAAACTCAGCGACCTCCAGGCACAAAAATCCCGCGGCAACGAACTCTACCTTTCGCCCGAACAAGAGGCGGAAATCCGCAAGCTCCGCAAGGAACAGGTGGAATACTCGAAGCTCATTCGCGAACAGGAAAAAGACCTCCGCCGCCAGAAGGACAATCTGGCAGGAAAAATCACCCTCCTCAATGTCGCCGTCATGCCACTGCTCGTGACACTCTTCGGCCTCGGCCTCTTCGTCCAGCGCCGTCGCTCAACCCGCGCGCGCTAATCATCCATCCGACCAACCGCAAACACACACGCATTTTCCCATGAAGAAAAAACAGGTCCTCACCCTCAGCGCCATCGCGATCGTCCTCGGCAGCGCGCTCGTGATCGTCAAACAAACGCAAAAGAATTCAGGCCCCGCCGCAATCACCAGCCGCGCCGCAGGCGACACACTCTTTGCATCGTTTCCCGCCACCGAGATTGCAAACATCGAAATCACCGGCGCTGATGGCAGCGTCACGCTCGTGAAAAAAGATGGCAAGTGGACAGTCGCTCAACGCGAAAACTATCCGGCCAACTCGGTGAATGTGAATGAGTTCATCCGCACTCTCGCCGAACTGAAGATCACCCGCAGCCTCGAAGCCGGACCCTCATTTGCGCCGCGCTTCGGCATGGATGAGGCCTCAACCAAACCCGAAGACCGCGGCCTCACCGCCACCTTCAAAGACGCTTCCGGAAAGGAACTCGCCAAGGTCAGCCTCGGCAAAAACATCGAAGGCTCACAAGACGCCTCGCCCATGGGCGCAATGCCCGTCGGCCGCTACATCCGCAATCACGCCGATGAGTCGGGCTTCTACGCGGTCAACGAAATGTTTTTCTCGGTCAGCGCCGATGTCACCCGCTGGCTAGCCGAGGAATTCATCGCGCCGGATAAGATCAAGTCGGTCTCACTCAGCCAAAAAGGCTCCGAGGCTGTGGCATGGAAGTTGGTGCGCGATGCGGAAAACGCTGAGTTCAGACTCGAGGGCCTCAAACTCGGAGAAGCGCTCAGCAGCGAAAATGTCGCGCCCATCAAAAGCCTGTTTTCCTTCGCCCGCTTCGAGGATGTCGTAACCACCGCCGCTGCTGGCGAACGCGCCGATGCCGCCGGCAAACGCAATGCGATCATCGAGACCTTCGACGGATTTATCTACAAGCTCACTATCACTCCACTCAAGCCCGGCACCGGGCCCGCCAGTTCGGCTCCCGACAACCAACTCGTGACTGTATCTGTAAGCGCCAATCTGCCGACCGAGCGCGTCAAGCCCGAAGGCGAAAAACCCGAGGAAGCCAAAGCCAAAGACGAAAAATTCGCCGCACGCCTCAAAGCCCTCAACGAAAAACTCACCAAAGAGCAAAGCCTCGCCGGGCGGACATTCGAGCTCTCCAAAAACACCCTCGACGCCCTCCTCAAGGAACGCGAAACACTCGTGAAAAAGGCCGAACCCACTCCAGCCCAGTCACCGGCACCCGCCCCCGCCCCCGGCACCAAAGCCTTAGAAGCCGTCACCCAGCCCATCGAGGCCCCCACCGCCAAAGGCATAAAAGGCGCAAAAAAACCAGCCAAGCGCGAGAAACGCTAGGATCCCCCTAGGATCACCAAGATCCCTTACCCTAAGCAGGCGCCTATCCGGCCCCTAAGCCACCCCATCCACCCAAGCCGCCAGCCTGCATCTCATCTAGGACCTTTTCGAATCTCTACAATTTCCCAGACAAATTGTAGAAATTACCCTTGCCATCTGGGTTGGTCGTGGCAAAAGGTGAGGCATGAGCAGCAAGCGATGGTTGGCACCGTGGAAGGATTCTGCGGAAAAGCCGGCGATTTACCACTGCATCAGCCGCGTGGTGGACCGGCGATTTGTGTTTGAGCAGGCTGAGCGCGAGCGCTTTCGGGCGATCATGCGCATGCAGGAAAAGTTCTCGGGCTGCCGGATCCTTTCCTACTGCCTGATGTCGAATCACATCCATCTCCTGCTTGAGGTGCCGCCGAGGCCAGCGGGCGGGATCACCGATGCGGAGCTTTTGAAACGACTCTCGGCGATCCGGACCGAGGCCTTTGT
>CAIVXP010000032.1 GCA_903909905.1 Akkermansiaceae bacterium | reverse complement strand
GGCGGGCACGGCCATGATGGCGCCGGTGCCGTAGCCCATCATCACATAGTCGGCGATCCACACGGGGATTTCGGCGCCATTCACTGGGTTGATGGCATGGGCTCCGGTGAAGACGCCCGACTTGTCCTTGTTGAGATCGCCGCGTTCGAGGTCGGACTTCGACGCGCAGGTTTTCCGATAAGCCTCGACGGCCGCCTGTTGCGCGGGAGTGGTGATTTCCGCAACGAGCGGATGTTCGGGCGCGAGCACCATGTAGGTCGCGCCGAAGAGCGTGTCGGGGCGGGTGGTGAAGACTTCCACTTTATGGGAGTTTTCAGCAGGAGAGTCATCGCCTTTTGCTGAACTCTGAACACTTGAAACTTGAAACTCCACTGTCGCTCCTTCACTACGGCCGATCCAGTTTTTCTGAAGCAGCTTGATGCCCTCCGGCCAATCAAGACCATCGAGCTCATCGATCAAGCGCTGGGCGTACTTCGTGATGCGCAGCATCCATTGGCGCAGCGGCCGGCGCTCAACAGTGTGGCCTTTGGATTTCCACTCTTCGATCTCCTCGTTGGCAAGCACCGTGCCGAGATCGGGCGACCACCACACCGGCGTATCGGCGACATAGGCGAGACGCTCGGCATCGATCTGCTCGCGGTTCCAGCCTTTCGCTTCGAGCTCCGCCACCGGCCGCGCGCGGTTGCTTTCGGCATCGAAGTACGATGAATATAGTAGAATGAAAATCCATTGCGTCCAGCGCACATACTCCGGGTCGGTGGTGGCGATTTCGCGATCCCAGTCGTAGGCAAAGCCGAGCGATTTGAGCTGGCGGCGGAAATTCTCGATGTTGGCTGCGGTGGTCACGGCCGGGTGCTGGCCGGTCTTGATCGCGTACTGCTCGGCAGGCAGGCCGAACGAGTCGTAGCCCATCGGGTGCAACACATTGAAGCCGTTCATCCGCTTGTAGCGGCCGATGATGTCGGTGGCAGTGTAGCCCTCCGGGTGGCCGACATGGAGTCCTGCACCGCTCGGGTAGGGAAACATGTCGAGCACATAGTATTTCGGCTTGGCTGGATCAAAACCCTCGTCGCCGGGGCCGGCAGTACGAAAGGTTTTTTCCGAATCCCAACGGGCCTGCCATTTGGGTTCGAATTCGCGGAAAGGGAATGGCTTGCGGTCGTCTGACATCGTGGTTTGAGGGCCACGGACCATGGCCAAGGGGCGGCGGAATGAAAAGCAAAACCCCGGGGCAGAGCGGTGTGCGGGTGGAAATTTTGCCTCAGCTGCCCGCGCTCATGCCCGCCCAGTGCCATAGTGCGGGGTCGAGCTCATGCCGCGCGCAGCGGGCGAGCTGCGCGGCATCCGATCCGGCATGGAGCACTGCAAAGATCGTCGAGCCCGACCCACAAAGCAGCGCGGCGCGAACCTCTTCGCGGCGCAGCAGCCATTGCTTGAGCTCTGCGAGGAAGCGGTGCTTGGCAAAGACCGGACGCTCGAGGTCGTTGACAAATTCCAGCCCATCGATGATTTGCGGCGCGTAACGGATGCCGGGGATTTCCATCGAATCGAGCCAATGGCGATAGGCCTCGGGTGTGGGCACGCCGAAGGACGGCTTGAGCAAAAGAATCGGCAAGGCAGGTGGCGGCTCGACCGACTCGAGGCGTTCGCCGCGACCACTGACTCGTACGGCCGCATCGCCAAGAAAAAATGGCACATCCGAGCCGATGCCAGCGGCGAGTTCGATGAGTCGGCTGATGCCGAGCCTGCCATCGTGCAGTTGGTCGAGCGCAAGCAAGGTCGCCGCCGCATCACTGCTGCCACCACCGAGGCCGGCACCGTGCGGGATGGATTTTTTCAAATGAATCGCGAAGCGGCATTCGGTTTGTGCGGCGGCTTCGTAAGCGCGCAGTGCCTTGATCACCAAATTGCCTTCGTCGCCGGGCACGGTCGGGTCGTCGCAGGAAAATGAAAATTTCGCGGCTTCGGAAAATTCGAGTTCATCGGCAAGCTTGGGCAAGCGCACCATCAGGCTCTCGATGTCGTGAAAGCCATCATCGCGGCGGCCGAGCACGCGCAGCGAAAGATTGAGTTTGGCCGGTGCCTGAATGCGATGTGGCGTGCTCATGGCGATGGATCTTTGACGATGAGTGCCATCATGCGCCCGGATTTTCCGAGCTCTTTGCGATAGCTGTAGTAGCGGCGCAAATCTGCCGCGGTGTTGAGCCCGCAGTCGAT
>CAIVXP010000031.1 GCA_903909905.1 Akkermansiaceae bacterium | reverse complement strand
GGATCCAGGTTCATCGCCGGCGCGACCTCGACGACTTTTTGATAACGGCGCTGCACCGAGCAATCGCGTTCGTGGAGGTGCACGACATTGCCGTGCTTGTCGCCGAGGATCTGGACCTCGATGTGTTTGGCGCGGGAAATGTAGCGCTCGAGGAACACCGCCGGATTGCCAAACGCATTGAGCGCCTCGTTTTGCGCCTCACTCAAAAGCGCCGGCAAAAGCGATGGTTTTTCCACCACCCGCATGCCACGACCACCACCGCCGAAGGCAGCCTTGATGATCAACGGAAAACCAATTTCGTTCGCTGCTTTGAGCGCCTCATCGGGATTGGTGATCGGCTCCTCCGTGCCGGGCAGCGTTGGCACCTGATAGCGATGCGCCAGCGTCCGCGCCGCGGTCTTGTCGCCCATGTTTTCCAGCAACTCCGGCGATGGCCCGATGAAGGTGATGCCCTCACGCGCGCAAGCCCTCGCGAACTGAGCATTTTCCGAAAGAAATCCGTAACCCGGATGAATCATCGTCACGCCCTTCTGCTTGGCGAGCGCGACGATGCCCTCGACATCTAGATAAGCGCCAACAGGGCCCTTCGACGAATCGAGCTGATACGCCTCATCGGCCTTGAAGCGGTGAATCGAAAAGCGGTCCTCTTCGGCAAAGATCGAGACCGTGCGCAGACCGAGTTCGTTGGCAGCGCGGAAAATGCGGATCGCAATTTCTCCGCGGTTGGCGGCCATCAGCTTTCCAGGGCGGGTTGATGAAACGGGCATGACGGAGAGTGTTTAAGCCCCAATGGCCCGGCAGTGAAGTGAAATCCTGTACAAACGGGCCACCGCGTTGGCGTGAATCGCGGGTAGAGTTTGCCGGGCCACACGGACGCGCGTTGCCGTTTTCATTGGCCACGCCTCCAAGTTTGTCTCATCTTTGTGTCATGCAATCCCCCCTCAACGACACGCACAGCAAAACGATCGGCTACCTATTGTGGATCTTCGGCTTCACCGGCGCTCACCGCTTTTATTACGGAAAGCCGATCACCGGCATCATCTGGTTCTGCACGCTGGGCCTGCTCGGCATTGGCTGGCTCATCGATTTGTTCCTGATCCCGAGCATGGATCGCGCGGCCGACCGGCGCTTTGTGGCGGGCAGGTATGATTTTTCCGTCGCGTGGATCCTGCTGACCTTTCTCGGCTTTTTCGGTCTGCACCGGTTTTACCTCGGTAAAATCGGCACTGGCATCCTGTGGCTGCTGACTTTTGGCCTCTTTGGCATCGGCTGGCTCTACGATTTCTGCACGCTCAACTCGCAGGTGAGCGAGAGGAATTTGCGGTGAGGCCGCGGCAGGCGCCCGATAGCACCTGCCGCGACAAAGGATGAATCACCAATCGATCGTCACACCGGCATAAACTCCAGTGCCGGCGCCTTTGATCGGGTCACCGTAAAAGTTGGACAACTCGTAGTCGGCATCGAAGGCATTTTCGACGCGGGCGTGGAGTTTGACTTTCTCAGTGAGTACATAGGAACCGTAGAAACGGGCAACCGTGTAAGGGTCGATCGGGTCACCACCCCACGAGTGACTTGCCAGATGCGTCGCGCCAATGCCGATCAATGTCTTTTCAGTCGCCTTCCAATCGAGCGAAGCCGTGGCCGCGTTGCGTGGTTGGTCGCTGAGGCTTTCATGCAGCCAGGTCCATGCGACGCGGTAGGAAACCGTCTTTTCCAAAGCCGTGCCACGCACAGCAAACTCGGTGCCTTGCGTTCGGGTTTCGCCGACAATATTGACCGGTGGCGTCGGGAATGACTGAATCTGGTCTTGAATGTGGTTTTCAAACCAAGTCGCCTCAAGCTGATGGCCAAGGATCTTGTGCGTGATGCCGATGTCCCAGCCGGTGGCGGCCTCCGCCTCGAGGTTGGGGTTGCCCACACCAAATGACGAACCAAAGAGGTCGAGATAGGTTGGCGACCGGAAAGAAGTGCCGATGCCGCCACGAATCGAGGTCGATGGCAGCAGTTCCTGAATCGCGCCAAGCCGCCAAGTCAGCTCGTCACCATACGCTTCATAGTCCTCCCAACGCAGCGCCGCAGTTGTGGTCAGCTTATCGGTCGCATCCCATTCGAGAGCGGAATGAACGCCAAAGCGATCACGTTCCTCATCCGCGCCGATAGTGCTTTCGTAACTGCTGCGATGACCATAGGCCCCGGCGAGCATGCGGACAACGTCGGAGAGTTTGACCTCTTGGTCGGTCGAGACGCTGGCATCGCGCAGGTCGCTACCGTAGTTTCCGAATGACGAATCACTGTCGTAAAATTCCTGATGATAACCGGCGAGGAAGCGCCCGGTCCAGACATCGGAAAATTTTCCCGTGGCGTAAAGCGTCGTCAGCGATGCGTCGAGATGATCATCTGAATTGCCAAGATTTTCGTAATACGAGTCATTGGCCCGAAAGGTCGTGCCGAGCATCCAGACAGGGTCAACCTGACCCTCGACGCGCAGCGCGGCCGAGCTTTGATCGAAGTGCTGGTTTGGCGCGTCGTTGTCTGTTTGCTCGTAACTACTACCTAAATAGTAATTCATTTTCCCGACTTCGCCGCTGGCTTTCGCGCGGCCGAAAAACGAGTGGAACGAGCCCGCCTCGATAGTCGCTGAGCCGTTTGGATCGCCGGATCCGCGAGGGGTTTCCATCCAGAGCACACCGCCGATCGACTCGCCTCCGTAGATCGCGCCCTGCGGGCCGCGCAGGATCTCGAGTTTGCCGATGTCGGTGGTGCGTGCCGCCGATAAGATGTTACCGAGTGGCGTCGACGAATCACTCAAGCGCATTCCGTCGATGACGATCTGCGAATAGTTCGTGGTCGTGCCGCGGATGAAGACCGATCCGAGCGCGCCGGTTTCACCACCGGTCGAGGTGGAGATCACACCGGGTGCGGCGTTGAGCGCGTCGCGAAGCTGCAGGATGCCGCTGGATTCGAGTTGCTCGGGATCGAGGCTGGTGACGCTCGATGTCACCGTCGAAGCCTCGCGCGGGACGCGCAGGGCCGAAACGATGAGTGGATCGAGTTCGGTTTTTTCTTGGTTGGGCGTTTCGGCAAAGGCCGATTGGACGAGGAGCAGGCAAAAGCCTGCGAGGGCCGGTCGGAGCAGGCTCCGCCGGATGGCAGTTGGTATCATTTTTTCTCTTCTATGTTTGCGATGTGTGCGCACGAAGAGAGGGCCGCGCGGGAAAAAATTTCCTGCGGCCTTCTCTCGTCGATCCCCTTTCGCGGAGGACCACTGAATCCGCGCGCCGCAGGGGCGACGGGCGGTTGACGAGCTACAAGGGCACAAGTATTCGGGCTCCCGGCTTCATGCCTCATCCCCGTCTTCACCGCCCTTGCGGACGATTGACATGGTGGGGACTTGTATCCGGATACCGCAGCGCGACTGCTCCGGGTTCTCACCGGATTCCATGACGCCCATGTGGTTGGTCGCTGGGAGACTGGGAGCGGGCGCAGAAGGCATCAAGGAAAAACCGGCCCAAACTTGCGCGCAGAACCGCCATTCGGCAGGCTTGCCTTGACCTATGCATCGATTACAATCCTTCACACTCATGAAGCGTGCCATTCAATATATTGCGGGATTTTTTCTCACCGCGTCGCTGGCTCACGGTGAAACCGCCAAGGCCGCAGCCGATCCCGTGAAACAAATGGATTTTCTCGAGATCCTCGCCAAGGGCGGGCTCATGATGTTTCCGCTCGGCTTGATGTCGGTGATCACAGTCATCCTCATTCTGCTGTTTTTCCTCTCGCTGCGACGCAATGCGATTGTCAGCGAGCGCTTCATGGCGACGGTCGAATCCATGATCGTCAAACGCGATCCGGCCGGCCTGATTGGTCAAAGCAGTCGCCGCAACGAGTGCATGGCCCGGATCGTGCAAAATACTCTCGAGTTCATGGCGAGCAATCCGGGCGTGCCATTTGAAAACGTCCGCGAAGTCGCGCAAACCGAAGGCTCGCGACAGGCTGGTCTCATGACCTCGCGAATCACTTACCTTGCCGATATCGGCGCGATCGCACCGATGGTGGGCCTGCTGGGAACCGTCGTCGGCATGATCAAAGCCTTCATCGAAATTTCCACCGGCGGCGTGCAGGGCGTACGGGAAATGGGCCTCGCGGCAGGCGTCTCGGAGGCACTCATTGCCACAGCCGGCGGACTTGGCATCAGCCTGGTAGCTCTGATATTTTATTCATTCTTCCGCGGGCGCGTGCACAATTACATCGCGGAACTTGAGTCTGCCGCGACGCACTTTGTCGCGCTGCTGCACGCCCGCTACGGCGATGACGCGAGCGTCAATCTTCCGACTTCCGCCAAGCGCCGTGATTTGCAAGGCCTCTAACCCTCGCGCGGATGAGATTCACCAACCGTCAACCGCCGCCGATCGCCATGCAACTGGCGCCGATGATCGACATCCTGCTTTTGCTGTTGAGCTTTTTCATCATCAGTTGGCAGTTCAGCCGCTCTGAAACCGAGCTCAACGTCACGGTTCCGACCGCGCAGGAAGGCGCTGACCCGGAGCGCCAGCGTGGGGAAATTATCATCAATGTCCTGCCCGACCGCGTAATCCGCGTCGAGGGGTCCGACATGGATTTGCCCATGCTGCATGAAAAACTTGCGGCCATTGCCAAGCAGTTCGAAAACCAACCGGTGCGGATCCGCGGCGATGGCAAAGTCGATTATCAGCGAATCGTCGAGGTGATCGACACCTGTCAGAAGGCGGGCATTTGGAACATTTCGTTCGCAACCCAAGCGCCGCCCCGGAAGCAATGACCTCTCATTTATTTGCTATCTCCATGTTGTCCCGTCTCATCGCCTGCTCACTCGCCCTGACCGTTGCCGCGATCGCCCAGGCGCCCCGGGCCATGGTGGTCGATCCAGCCTTGGCTGGGGATTCTTCCAACGACCTCTTTCTCCGCGGGAAAAACATTTACGACTCGGCTCAAAACGCAACCGTTCTGGCCAATCGCACCGAGTACTACCAACGCTCGGCGATGATCTTCTCCCAGTACATCACCATGTTTCCGGACCACCCGAACGCCGAGTCCGCGTGGTGGTATCTTGGCAACAGCCACTACCAGTCGGGCATGATCGATGATGCCCGCCGTTGTTTCAGCACACTCATCAACCGCTATGGCAGGGGCAAGTGGGTCGCAGCCGCGGCCTACACCATGGCGGCAGACCATTACAACCGCGGTGAGTACGCATTTGCCGCGCCGATGTTTGAACGTTACGCGAGCAATACCGAGAAAACCGCCGAACGCCCCCGCGGCCACTACCTTGCCGGCAATTGCTACCGCATGCTCGGTCGCGACCGTGAAGCCACTGCTTCACTGCGCAAGGTGATCGAAGATCCCGCTGGCGGTCTTTTTTCTCCGCAGGCAAAAACCGCGCTCGGCCAACTCAACGCCGCCGATGGAAAATTCCAAGACGCGCTCAAACTCTTCGAGGAGGTTCTCGCCACCGACGCTCCACCAAAAGTCCGCGGCGAGGCCTCACTCGCCGCCGCGCTTGCCGCTACAAAACTCGGCCGAACCGAGGATTCAGACCGCTACCTTGTTCTCATCATGAAAACCCCAGGCATGGACGACTTCCGCGCCGAAGCGCAAACTGTGCTGATGGGCAATGCATTCGAGCGCAAGGACTACCGTGCGGTTGTCAGGATTTTCCGCAGTAGCGAAACGAAAGCCATTGGCGAGAAGGAAGCCACTCGCCTGATGATTGCTGCACGCGCCCAGATGCGCCTCAAGGCTCACGCCGAAGCGCTCTCGCTCTTTCGCGAGGTTGAGCGATTGGCAAAGGCCGGCAGCGAGCTCGGCTTCGATGCAGCCTACCACCGCCTGCTTTGCTTCTTCCAAATCGAAGGCCAGTTTGTGCCCGATCAGGTCGATGCTTTTCTGCAACTTTACAAAAAGTCCTACCCCAAGGACATGCGCATCCATACCGCGATGATGATGAAAGCAGAGGCGCTGTTTGCAAAAAAGGAATCGTCTGCAGCCGCCAAAATCTACTCTCAGATCGACGCTTCCCTCATCAGCGAAAAAAACCTTCCGGGCTTCCTTTATCAGCGTGCTTGGTGCCTTGCCGAGACTGGTGACCATTCGGGAGCTGCCCGCTCTTTCGATGAATTTGTTTCGCGCTACCCCAAAGATACGCGTGTTGTCTCGGCCATCGCCAAGCGCGCGGCATCCCACGCCGAGGTCGCCGAGCCGCGAAAAGCTCTCGCCGATTACGACTTGCTCATCAGCACCTCCTCAACGCCGAGAGATCTGACCTCTCTCGCATGGCTTGAATCCGCGCGCCTCAGCCGCAAAGAAAACAACATTCCAGACATGATCAACCGCTACCAAGGGCTGTTGAAAAATGTCACGAATCTAAGCAACAACCTGCAAGCCGAAGCCAACTATTGGATTGGCTGGGGCTTGGTCAAAAGCAACAAGGCGACCGATTCGACCAAGCATCTCGAAGCCGCGCGCAATCTGCGCCCCGACGCCTACACCAAACATGCCGGCATCCTCCTAGCGCTGGGCTACTTCGCCGCGCAGGACGCCCCCAAGCTGGCCGCTGAAATTCAACTCGCGATCAAGAACGATTTCGCCTCCGACATCCCGGTCCAAGCACTTCAGTGGTGCGGCATCCAGGCGTACAACTCCGGCGATTTCAAACTCGCGTCCCAATGCCTCTCACTCATCGCATCGCCCGAGGATCCGCGCTCGTCACCCAAAGAAGTCTGGCGCTATCTCGCAAAGGCACGACTTGAAACGCAAAACCCCGAGGGCGCGCTCATCGCAGCCAACAACGCGCTCGATATTGAGGACAACCCAACTTGGAAGGCCGACTCCCTGCTCGACCGCGGGCGCGCGCTTTTCCTGCTCAATCGCTCGTCAGAAGCTCGCCAAGCCGCCGACGAGGCGATGAAACTCCAGCCACAGGGGCGCACCAGCGCCGGCCTGCGCATCCTGCGCGGCGATTTGGAAATGAAGTCGAAGGACCCACGCAGAGCCGCCGCCGAGTATCTTGTCGTTGTCAATTTCCACGAAGACCAAGAGCTCAAACCAAAAGCACTTACGGGGCTCGTCAAAGCTCTGGTGCAACAGGGCGACGCAAATCAGGCGGAAAAATACCGCAACCAGCTCCAATCGGAGTTTCCGGATTGGAAATCCCGCTGAAGCAGTCCACGCTCCGCGCCTCTCCCGCCCCGCGCCCATCGAGCCCGACGATCTACTTGTCTTGAAACTGCAAATCGAACCCTTGAGAATTCTACCCCCATGACCCCACCCGCCATTTCCACCTCCGCAACCAAGCCAAGCCGCCGCGAATCCGCAAACGCGTGGTCGCCGCAACAATCTGCGGAGCTCTACGGCGTCGAATCATGGGGACACGGATTTTTTGGCGTCAACCGCAAGGGCCATGTCACGGTCAAACTCGAGGACGATCAAGCCTGCAAGGAAGTATCCCTCCACGACATCATCGACGGACTCCACGACCGCGGCACCCGCGTGCCGGTATTGCTGCGATTTCGCGACCTGCTCCACTCACGCATCACCGAGATCAACGAGTCCTTCCGCAAGGCGATCAAAGACAGCGGCTACAAGGGCGAATACCGCGGCGTTTATCCGATCAAGGTAAATCAACAGCGACAAGTCATCGAGGAAATCGCCGAGTTCGGAAAAAAATACCACTACGGTCTCGAAGCAGGATCCAAGCCGGAACTGATCGCCGCGCTCGCCCACATGAATGACCCCGAGGCGTTCATCATTTGCAACGGCTATAAGGACGAGGAGTTCATCGACCTCGCGCTGCATTCTCAAAAAATGGGACTCAAGATCATGCTAGTGCTCGAGATGCCCAGCGAGCTGGAGCTGATCCTCGAGCGCTCGCGCAAAATCGGCGTGCTGCCGAATCTCGGCGTTCGCGTGCGGCTCTCGACCCGCGGAGCCGGTCACTGGCAGGAAAGCGCCGGCGACAAATCCGTCTTCGGACTCAATGCCGCGCAGGTGATCCAAGTCGTCGATCACCTCAAGGCCACCGGCTATCTCGCTTGTCTCAAAATGCTGCACTACCACCAAGGTTCGCAGATTCCCAACATCGCTGCTATCCGCGAGGGCGCCACCGAGGCGGTGCGCATGTACTGCGACCTCGTCAAGGAAGGCGCACCGATGGGCGTGCTCGACATCGGCGGCGGCATGGCTGTCGACTACGACGGCTCGCACACGAATTTCCATTCATCCTGCAACTATTCCGTCGCCGAGTACTGTACCGACATCGTCGAGGTGATTTCACAAATTTGCGACAAGGCCGGCATCACCCACCCCTGCCTTGTGTCGGAGTCCGGCCGCGCGGTGGTTTCCTACTACTCGGTGCTGGTCTTCAACATCCTCGATGTCACCAGCGCGCAAACCAGCGACGAAGCCCCAGCAGTGCCGGAAAACGCGCCGCAAAATTTGCTGAACCTGATCGATGCGAATAAAACGCTCAGCAAAAAAAATCTCCAAGAATGTTTCAACGACGCGGTCTATTACCGCGACCAAGTACGCGCGCAGTTTTTCTATGGCAATGCCACACTGCGCGAGCGCGGCCTCGCCGAAGCATGGTTCTGGCACATCCTCACACGCATTTCCAATCTCATCGCGCAACTCGATGATATCCCAGAGGATCTTCGCGAACTCTCATCGACGCTCGTCGATTTCTATTACGGAAATTTCTCGCTCTTCCAATCGCTGCCCGATTCATGGGCGATCGACCAGCTCTTCCCCGTGATGCCGATCCACCGCCTTGACGAAAAACCCCGCCAGCGCGCGGTGCTTGCCGACATCACCTGTGACTGCGACGGCAAGATCGACCGCTTCATCGACAAGGAGGATGTTGCGAAAGTTTTGCCGCTGCACGACATCAGGCCCGACGAATCCTACTATGTCGCAGTCTTCCTCGTTGGCGCCTATCAGGAAACCCTTGGCGACCTTCACAACCTTCTCGGCGACACCAATGTCGTCGGCGTGCACTTGGAAAAAGGCAAGCCGGTCTACACCCACGAGGTTGAGGGCGACACGGTCGCCGATGTGCTGAGCTACGTCGAATACGACCCGAAGGAGCTCATTTCGCGTTTCAGAAGCTTTGCCGAAAAGGCCGTCAATGATGGTCGAATTTCGCCAAAAGAACGCCGCGAAATTCTGGACCTCTACCGTGAAGGTCTTGCAGGCTACACTTACTTCGAAAGCTAAAGGGCGCATTCCGAATGTTTAAGATGGCCGATTCGTGCATGGATTTTTGCTTCAGCCGGATGCAGCAATGGCAAGAGGCTGCAGGCGCATATGAATCCACCGTCTGTCGCCAATCAGCTCAAGCTACGGTTCGACTCATGGCGCATGTCGCGCGCGGTGCCGAGAAACACCGCGTCTTCGCCGACATTGACCGCAAGATCCCCTACCCGCTCAAGCGAGCGAAGCACAAGAATCAGATGCAGGTAATCCTGGCTGCGGCCTTCGGATTGCTCGATGCGTGAGGCAAAAGTCGCGGAGGCTTCCTTGTAAATCCGGTCGAGCTCCTTGTCGCGGGCATGCAGTGAGGCGCCGAGCGCGGAATCCTGCTCCGAGTAAGAAGCAATCGCGTCGCGCAGCAATTGGTCGGCCAAGGTATAGATCGGCTCGATGAGCGTCGTGTCATGAAGCTCCTGGCTCGAGCTGATTTTTTTCGCGCGCTTGGCGATGTTGGTCGCGTGATCCGAAATGCGCTCGAGGTTCATCGAGATTTTCATCGAGGAAACCACCAGACGCAGGTCGGAGGCGAGCGGGTGGAAGCGGACCAGCATTTCCATGCCGAGCTTGTCGATGTGACGCTCGTGCTCATCGACTTCGTCGTCGTCGGCGATCACCGCGTTGGCCAGCTCGATGTTGCGTTGCAGGAGCGCGCGGATGGCCCGTTCGAGATTGTGACGGGCCTTGCCGGCCATCGAGATCACCTCGGCGCGCAGGGATGTGATCGCCTGATCAAAATCGTGAAGAATGTGGGGGTTTTGCATGGATCTGAGTCGTTGGGGGCTGTCGACCGTGGAGAATTCGGAAATGGCAGGAACGAATGGAGCTTTTCAGTGCACCAGAAGCTCTACCATTCAGCAGATCACGGCCAAATCAAGGCTGAATTGACTCGCAGGGCCCCAGAGGTCCCGCAACGGGCCAAATGTGACAACTTTGTCACAAAGCATTCCTTCCGAGGGCAATACTGGGGCGTTTAACCGTAATTCGTGCATGCCGCCCCAGAAAATGTGACAGCTTCGTCACAAAAATCCG
>CAIVXP010000030.1 GCA_903909905.1 Akkermansiaceae bacterium | reverse complement strand
CAGCCCATGGGATTGCGGTTTTTTTGTTGAGTGATGTGATCGCAGGGATCAGCGCTTGGAGAATTGGAAGCGCTTGCGAGCACCGGGTTGACCGGACTTTTTGCGTTCCTTCATGCGCGGGTCGCGGGTGAGGAAACCGAGAGGCTTGATGACCTTGCGATTCTCGGGATCGACCTGGGTGAGGCTGCGGGAGATTGCGTGGCGGATCGAAACGGCTTGGGCGTGTATGCCACCGCCTTTGACGACCACATTGACATCGTACTTGTTGGTCAGCGAGGTCGCTTGGAAGGGGGCGAGGATCGCGTTTTGAAGTTCGATTGTGGGAAGGTAGTCTTCGAAGGGGCGCGAGTTGATGATGATTTGGCCGGTGCCTTCGGTGAGCCAGACTCTCGAGACTGCGGTTTTGCGGCGGCCGGTGGCGCTTGGTGAGGTGGTGGACATGGTGGGAGAAAAAATTGAGTGCGCTTAGCGGACGGCGTATGCAACGGGTTGTTGTGCTTCGTGCGGGTGTTCGGCACCGGCGTAGACCTTGAGCTTGGAGTATTGGGCTTTGCCGAGGCGTGTCTTGGGAAGCATGCCGTAGACGGCGCGCTCGACGAGAAGGATCGGGCGGCGTTCGCGAACCATGCGCGGGGTTTCGACTTTTTGTCCGCCGACATATCCCGAGAAGCGGGTGTAGATCTTGGCGTTTTCCTTAGCACCGGTGAGCACGACTTGATCGGCATTGATGACGATCACGAAGTCGCCGGTGTCGATGTGGGTGGTGAAGGTTGGCTTGTGCTTGCCGCGGAGGAGGCGGGCGGCTTCGACAGCGACCTGGCCGAGGACTTTGCCCTTGGCGTCGATCACATACCACTTGCGCTCGACTTCATGGGGCTTGGCGGAAAATGTCTTCATGTGCTTGTAAGGAGGTGGTTGCGACCATGGTTGAGGCCGCGCGGGGGGCGCAAATTAGGGATCCAGTTGGTGGCTGTCAATCGGGAAATCACGCGAATTTTCCTCAAATTTTGAGCAAATGCGGCGATGGAACGCGGGGGTGGGAATTTAGGGAAAAATCACTCCTTCGCGTCGGTGGGTCGGCTGGGCGGGCTGTTGATCGGGCGGGGCAGTGCTCCGGTGCCGGAGTCACCGATGGATGATTGGGTGCGGATTGCTTTGGCGATGTGGGCGGCAAGTTTTTGGCGGTAGGCTGGGTCAGCTGCGAGGCGGCTATCGCCGGAGCTACTGAGATAGCCGCACTCGATGAGGACGCAGGGGATTTCGGGGTTGCGGGTGAGGCGCAGGCGGCGGCGGACCAGGCCGCGGTTATTTTCTTCGGCGGGGCTGGCGGCGCTCATGGCGCGTTGCAAGCGGGTGGCGAGGCCGTGGCTGTCGACCCGCCAGTAATAAGTTTCGGGCCCGCGCACATGGGAGGGGCCGCTGTTGAAATGGATGCTGATGAGCACCGCGTCACCTCGCTTGTTGGCGAGGGCGACCCGATCATCGAGTTCGATGAAGTGGTCGTGATCGCGAAGCAGGATGATTTTGAATCCGCCGAGTTCGGCCTTGATGCGTTTGGCCATGTCGAGGGTGAGGTCCTTTTCCTTATCGCATGTGTGGGGGCTGTCGGCGCCTGGGTCCTTGCCGCCGTGGCCGGCATCGATGATGACGGTTTTGAAATTTTTGGGACCTGGGCGGTGGCCCCAGTAGTCGCGGCCGGAAGACGAGGGTGTGTCCGTGGCGCAAGAAGTGATAAAGAGGGCGACGATTGGAAAGCAAGTGGTGAGTTTGAATGTGAGGCGCATTGGTTAGGGGATTTATGATTGTCGGTTG
>CAIVXP010000029.1 GCA_903909905.1 Akkermansiaceae bacterium | reverse complement strand
TCCAGTTTCCAGAGGAGAAAGAGCGTCGCCACGATCAGGAGGGTCATGAAATTCCAATCGGTCATTGGAGGAATCATGCATGGGGCGTGGCGCACGGCAAGGCCGGGCCATGGGTGGTAGCGAAATCGGTGGCGGGATTGGACATTGCAGGTTGGGGGGGCTGGGGTTAAATTCGTCCGGAACACATGGTCCGTGCATTGATTTTGAAAGGATGGCTACTGACTTGCTTGTGGCTTGTTTCGGTGGCGAATGCCGAAACCGATGCGAACGCGTCGGCGGAGATTGGGGCGGTGCCGAAGGGGCCTTCCGATGGCGCGATCATGACGCGCAAGGACGCGCGGGCCATCACGCTCAAGATCCCCGCGCCGCGTGGCATGATCGTCGATCGTAATGGCGAACCGCTGGCGCAGAATGCCGTGGCTTACCAGATCGCGCTGCAGTTTCGTCAGTTTGAAAAAGCGGATCGCGCGTTTGTGGTCGACTGGGCCCGGACTCGGTTGAATGCGCTGGCGGAAACGCGCAAGGATCTCGAGCCCAAGACTGATGATGAAATTTACGATCATTATCTTCACCGGCGTTGGTTGCCATTGTTGGTGAGCGGGCAGATTGCCGAGAAGGAGGCCTTGGCGCTGGAGGGCAAGCTGCCGAGCGGAGTGATTCTCAATCCATTGTACCGCCGGTATTACCCCGAGGGTGAGTTGGCGGCGCATGTGATCGGATATGCGGGCAGTGTGGGCAAGTTGCCGACGGGGCCGATCAATTTCAATGAGCCGCTGTGGGAGGAATCGGAAGGTCGCTCGGGTTTGGAGAAAATTTACAATGCGCAACTGACCGGTGATGCGGGCATGAAGAAGCTGTTGTTCGACGAGAACGGCAACAAGTTGTTGGAGGAGCAGGTCAAGCGTCCGCGGCCGGGTGGCACGCTGGTAACGACGATCGACCTGAAATGGCAACGGCTTGCGGAAAAGATTTTGCGCGGTGGCTGCCGTCGCGGTGCCTTCGTGGTGGTGGATGTTGTGACCGGCGAGGTGCTGGTGATGGCATCGCGTCCGACTTTTGATTTGAATAGCTTCATTCCGGGGATCAGCACTGAGGCGTTCAAGCAATTGCAAGATGACCCCTCTCAGCCCTTGTTTGGCAGGGCATTTCAATCGGCCTATCCGCCGGCTTCTTCCTTTAAGCCGATTGTCGCCTTGGTCGCTCTCAACAATGGTTTGGTGACGGAGGACTCGACGATTTATTGTCCGGCAGCGATCAACATTGGCCGCACGGTTTTCAAGAATTGGAGTCGCGGGCCTGAGGGCAGCATCAATGTGAAGCGTGCGATCGCGAGGTCATGCAACACCTGGTTTTACCAAGTGGGCATCGACATCGGGCCCACCTCGTTTCTGAGTTTGGCGCGGAGATTGGGATTTGGCGAGAAGACCGGATTGCCATTGATTGGTGAGACGCCGGGCTTGGTGCCGAACGACGAGTGGATGTTGAAGCATGAGAAGCGACGAATCTTGGATGGCGACACCGCGAACCTTTCGATCGGGCAGGGGAGTTTGTTGGCATCGCCGCTGCAGGTGGCGCAGGCGATGGCGGGGATCGCGAATGGTGGGGCTTTGCCGAAGGTGCGCTTGATTTCGCAGGTGCAGGACACACGCGGGCGGGTGGTGCAGGCACCGGTGCCGGAGCGCAAGAACACCTTGGGCTTGAGTGAAAAGGCCGTGCAGGTGGTGCATCAGGGGATGTCGGATGTGGTCAATGCTGGTGGTGGCACCGGTCGCAGTGCGGGGCTTGGTTATGCCGAATTGTGTGGCAAGACCGGAACGGCGCAGTGGGGGCCCAAGTCGAAGAATCAGCGGCTTGCGTGGTTTGCGGGATTCATGCCGCGGTCGAATCCGCGTTATGCGTTTGCGGTGCTCTACGAAGGCAGGCCGGGTGAGGGCGTATCGGGTGGTCGCATGGCGGCTCCGATGGTGCAGAAATTTTTCCTAGGCATCAAAGGCGACATCAAGGAAGTCATCGCGCCGCCGAAGAAGGCCTTGGTGGTGGTGAATGAAGAAACCGGCGAGGCGGTCGAGCAGTCGGCACCGGTGTTGTTGCCGAAGATCGACGATGTTGAGGGGAATGAGGATAGCGAGCGTGTGGAGAATTCGGTGGATGTTGAGTCCGATGGCCGTGGGGTGATTCGTGCCTTGCCCGTGGATGACGTGGCCGAGGGTGGTGATGTCGTGCCGCGGGCGGATGCCAATTTTTCCGGTTCCGGTGATGGCGGTGCATTGCCTGCCTTGCCGGTGGAGGAGGATGATGATGTGTTGGACGAGAATGTGGAAGATGTTGGGAACGACTGAGCCTGCCTGCGAGATGGGATTTTGGCCTGCCCAAGTTTCGTGATGTTCTGGCTGGAGTTTTTCCCGCGGCTTCGCAGGATGTCAGTGAAATGAGCATCTCACCCGACGAATACGAAAAGCTTGGTCAATTTTATTTGGGGCGCGAATACGATCTCGAGGCGAAGAAGGTCGAGGATGGTTTGGTGCTTTATGATTCGAAGGATCTGGTGACCCACGGGGTGGTGCTGGGCATGACCGGATCGGGCAAGACCGGCCTTTGCCTTGCTTTGCTCGAAGAGGCGGCGATGGATGGTATCCCGGCGATCGTGATTGATCCGAAGGGCGACATTTCCAATTTGCTTTTGGCATTTCCATCGCTGGATGCGGCGAGTTTTCAGCCATGGATCAACGAGGACGATGCCGCGAAAAAAGGCATTTCGCCCGACGAACATGCGGAGAAAACCGCGGCGATGTGGAAGAAGGGCTTGGCTGATTGGGGCCAGGATGAAGGGCGAATCGCGAGGTTTCGTGAGAAGGTGGATATGAATGTGTTCACACCCGGCAGCAAGGCGGGCATTCCGGTGTCGATTCTTGCATCGCTTGAGGCGCCGCCGTTTGAGATTGTCGATGATGGTGAGTTGTTTGGTGAGCGTGTGGAGAGCACCGTGTCGTCGTTGCTTTCGTTGGTGGGTGTAACCGCGGATCCGATCAAGAGCCCTGAAGCGGTTTTGCTTTCGACCATTTTCCAAAAGGCCTGGGCGAGCGGGCAGGACATCACGCTCGAGTCCTTGGTGCGGCACATTCAGAAGCCGGCCTTCGACAAGGTTGGCATCATCGACATTGAGTCGTTCTTTCCGGAGAAGTCGCGTCAGGTGTTGGCCTTGAAATTCAACAACCTGCTTGCATCGCCGGGCTTTGCGACATGGCTGGAAGGTCCGCCGCTCGACATTGCGAGCATGCTGCACACGCCAGCCGGCAAGCCGCGGATTTCGATTTTTTCGATCGCCCACCTTGGTGATGCCGAGCGGATGTTTTTCGTGAGCCTGCTGATGAACCAGATGTTGGGTTGGATGCGCGCGCAGAATGGCACGACTTCGCTGCGTGCCTTGCTCTACATGGATGAAATTTTCGGTTATCTGCCACCGAGTGCGAATCCGCCATCGAAGCGGCCGATGATGACGCTGCTCAAGCAAGGGCGTGCATTTGGTTTGGGTTGTTTGTTGGCGACGCAGAATCCGGTGGATCTCGATTACAAGGCGCTTTCGAACATTGGCACTTGGTTTTTGGGGCGTTTGCAAACCGAGCGCGACAAGATGCGTGTGCTCGACGGGCTTGAAGGTGCGGCGGGATCGCAGAACGCGAAATTTGATCGTGCCTCGATGGAGCGATTCATCTCGGGCTTGGGCAATCGGATTTTCTTGATGAACAACGTGCATGAAAGCGGGCCGATGATCTTTCATGTGCGGTGGGTGATGAGTTATCTGACAGGTCCGCTGACGCGGGGTCAGATCAAGACGCTCATGGACCCCAAGCGTGCGGAGTTTGCGGTGGAAAGCGCACCGGCGGTGGCTGAGCTTGCGCCGAATCCGATGGCGATGGCGCAGTCTGCTGCGGCAGTTGCGACGGGAAAGGGTCAGCGCCCGGTGGTGGGTGCGGGCGTGAGCGAGCTGTTTGTGCCGGTGGCGGGTGGTGGTGAGGATGTCGTCTATCGTCCGCATTTGTTGCGTCAGGGCACGGTGCATTTTTCCTCGGCCAAGACCGGTGTGGATGGCAGTCGTGCGCTCAATCTGGTGAATCCGATCGGGGCGCAGGGCATTGATTGGGAGACGAATTTCGATGTTGCGCTGTCCGTGCTTTCGGCGGATCCGGCGGCGGGTGCGGGATTTGATGAGCTACCGGGCTATGCGATGAATGCGGCGAACTACAAGCAGGTCGAGAAGGACTTTGCCGAGTGGATGTATCGCAATGAGCGGGCGGATGTATTCAGCTGCGCGGCGCTCAAGGCATGGTCGAAGCTTGGTGAGAGCGAGGCGGATTTCCGCGCGCGGTTGGTGCATCAAGCGCGCGAAGTGCGCGATGCCGCGGTGGAAAAAGTGCGTGCGGCGGCGACGAAAAAAATCTCTGCCTTGGAAACCAGGATGCGCAGTGCGGAAGTGCAATTGGCGAAGGAAAAGGCCGAGGCCAATGCGGCGAAGATGCAGGCGGGTGTGTCGATGCTTGGCGGCTTGTTGGGTGGCCTGCTCGGACGCAAGGCGGGTCTGGGCACACTCACGCGCGGGAGCACGGCGATCGGCAAAGCGAGCAGTGCGTACAAGCAGCATCAGGATGTCGCGAATGCCGATGCCAAGGTGGCGGGCATCGCCGGCGAGTTACAAACACTGCAGGCCGAAATGGAAGAGGAGATTTCGAAGATTTCGGGCTCCTATGATCCGGCGGCTTTGGTTTTGGAAACCGAATCCATCAAACCGACCAAGACCGATGTGAAGGTTGGCAAGGTCGCCTTGCTGTGGCTGCCCTACGACGGCCGTGGCGATGAGGCTTGGTGAAGAGACAGTGGATATTGGATATTTGGGGAGAGGAAAAAGTAGCCTCTCCAAGTGAGCGCGGGCATCTTGCCGGCTTTAGAGCCTGCGGCGATGGTTTCGGCGCCGCGGGCCGCGTCGCCCTACCGGAAGTAGACACAAGAGAAGAAGTAGCTTCATCAAGGGAGCGCCGACTTCGCCAGCAGGGGTCCGCAGACCGAGTGGCGGGTGAGGAATTCATCGGCGAGTTTGCCGTAGGCTTGGGCGCCGGATCCGCTGGGATCGTGTTCGAAGATGGATTTGCCGTGGCTGGGTGCCTCGCCGATGCGGATCGAGCGCGGGATCATCGTGCGATAGATTTGCTCGGGGAAGTAGTTGGAAACTTCTTCGACCACTTGGCGTGAGAGTAGGGTGCGGCCGTCGAACATCGTCATCACGATGCCTTCAAGGCGGAGTTGCGGGTTGGCGTCGGACTCGCGGATTTGATCGATCACATAAACGATTTTTGCGAGGCCTTCGAGGCCGAACCACTCGCATTGGAGTGGGATGAGGATTTCATCGGCAGCGGCGAGAGCGGATGTCATGAGTACACCGAGTGAGGGTGGTGTATCGAGGATGCAGAACTCGAAGAGGTCGTTCGGCTTGAGGCCTTGGAGCAGTTCGCGCAGGCGGGTGAGGTGGTCATCGCTGCGGGCGAGTTCGATTTCGACGCCGGCAAGGTCCATTTCCGAGGGTATGATTGAAAGGTTTTCGCGGCCGCTGGCGATGATTTGATCGCGGACGCCGGCCTTGCCGATCAGGACTGGGTACAGGCTGCTGCCTTCGGGTGCGTCGATGCCGAGGCCGCTGGTGCAGTTCGCTTGCGGATCGAGATCGACAAGCAGCACGCGTTGCCCGCGAAGCGCCAATGCGGCGGAGAGGTTGAGAGCGGTGGTGGTTTTGCCCACTCCTCCCTTCTGATTTGCGACGGCAATGACTTTCATGATTTCACCCGATCTGGCGGTGGGCGCATTGATACTCTCGAGTGGGGGGCTTGCATGCAATCAAAACCGCTGGGGGTGGGGGAGCTGAGCCGAACGGATTCGCGATTTGTGTGATTTTCCAAGCGGTGGGATGCTTTGTCTGGGGTTTTGGAAAGGAGAAAAGAGCTTGAGTAGTTTACAATACCGTAAAATTCCGTATGGTTTGTACCATGAATTTAATTTCAACGATCATTGAGCCTGATGCTGACGGCACTTTGCACCTACCCCTGCCCAAGGCGTGGCAGCACCAATCCATCCGGGTAAGGGCGGAATTGGAGCCTGTCGGTGCGTCAGTGGAACATGGGGTTGCGGAATCGATGGTGAATTTGAAAGGCTTCGGCTGTTTGCGCGGGAAAATTTCGTTGTCTCCGGATTTCGATGAGCCACTTGATGACTTCAAGGACTACATGGCATGAGGTTGCTAATCGACACTCACGCGCTGCTGTGGTTTTGCGAAGGGAGTCCCATATTAAGTCCCAAAGCGAGGGCTGCAATGGAGGATGCTTCGAATGAACTTTTTGTGAGTCATGCATCAGCCTGGGAAACAGCGATCAAGGTAAGCATCGGCAAGCTCAAGCTTCAGACGGATTACAGGGCAATTTTTCCCGGTGTGTTGGAAGCGAACGGTTTTGTGTTTTTGACTCCTGCAGTGGAGCATTATGAGAATGTGATTGCGTTGCCG
>CAIVXP010000028.1 GCA_903909905.1 Akkermansiaceae bacterium | reverse complement strand
GGCCGGGATGGTGAAGATGTTGGCGGGCTTGGCTTGGACGATCGTCGGGTAGATCACCACCTGCGTCGAGTAGGCGAGGGCGAAGGCCGTGGCGGTACCGGTCATGCCGCCGAAGAACACGAACCATGGAAGGATCGAGCGTTTCATGCCCATCGCACCATCGAGGCCGTGGATCGGATAGGGTGAGTAGCAGTCCCATTTCCGAAAGCCGGAGTCGCGGATTTTTTCCGCTGCCTTGTAGAGGGCGGAGGCGCTCTTGAACTCGGCGAGGTAGCCGTAGACGCGTTTGCGGGTGGTGCTCACGGGTGGGAAGAGTGGTTGATGGTTGGGTGAAACTTATTTCGAGGAGACCAGTTCCTTTTGGTAGGCGGCTTCGCTGGCGATGCCGTGGTCCGGGTGGTGTTCCTTGTCGTCGTGGTGAGGATCGGACTGCGGGAGTGTCCATTTCACTTCGGCGATGTTGATGCAGGGGAGAAACTTCAGGAACAGCATGAAGAGCGCGAGGAAGAGGCCGATCGTGCCGACAAAGGTCATCATTTCCACGCCGCTGGGGCTGTAAGTTTTCCAATCGCCGGGCAGCCACATGCGGGCGAGGGTGGTGACGATGATGACGAAGCGTTCGAACCACATGCCGACGTTGACGCACATGGCGACGGCCATGATCATCCAGAGGTTTTCGCGGCAGGCTTTGAACCAAAAAAGCTGTGGCGAGAGCACATTGAGCGACATCATCGCGGCGTAGGCCCACCAGTAAGGACCGGCGATGCGGAACTTGAAGGCGTCCATTTCATAGATCGCGCCCGAGTAGAATGCGACGAAGAGCTCCATCAGGTAGGCGTAGCCGACGATCGTGCCGGTGAGCAGGATGATCTTGGCCATGTTGTCGATGTGCTTCATCGTGATCAGGTCCTGCAGACCATAGATGAAGCGTGCGGGGACCATGATCGTGAGCACCATCGCGAAGCCGCCGAAGATCGCGCCGGCGACGAAGTAGGGTGGGAAGATCGTCGTGTGCCAGCCGGGGACCACCGAGGTGGCGAAGTCGAAGGACACCACCGAGTGCACCGAGAGCACGAGTGGGGTTGAGAGAGCAGCGAGCAGGAGGTAGGCCATTTCGTAGTGGCTCCACTGGCGGTTGCCACCGCGCCAACCCAGCGAGAAGATCCCGTAGAGCATTTTGCGCAGGCCGGGTTTGCAGCGGTCGCGGATCGTGGCGAGATCGGGGACCATGCCGAGGAACCAGAAGATCAGCGAGATCGTGAAATAGGTCGAGACGGCGAAGACGTCCCAGAGCAGGGGGGATTTGAAGTTTTGCCAGACCGCGTTGGCGTTCGGGATCGGTGCGAGGAACCAGGCGAACCACACGCGGCCGACGTGGAAGGCCGGGAAAATTCCGGCACAGATCACCGCGAAGATCGTCATCGCCTCGGCGGCACGGTTGATCGAGGTGCGCCAATTCTGGCGGGTGAGGAAGAGCACGGCAGAGATCAGCGTGCCGGCGTGACCGATGCCGATCCAGAACACGAAGTTGGTGATGTCCCAGCCCCAGAAGACGCGGTTGGTCATGCCCCAGACGCCAACGCCGGTTGAAACGAGGTAGGTGAGGCCGCCGCCGACGCCGATGAGGGCGATGAGGGCCGAGGGGATGAAGAGCAGCCACCAGAGGAGCGGTTGGCGGTTTTCGAGAACGCCGCAGATTCGCTCGGTGATCCAGTTGTACGAGCGGTGGTTGAGGATGAGCTGTTCGCGTTCGAGAACCGGAAGTTTGATTTCCGGTTGGCTTTCGTTCGCAGCTGGGGTTGAGGATGCCATGGTGGGTAAATGCTGAAATGGTGAAAAGCTGAGATGCTGAAATCAAACCATGTGGATGGTGGCCTTGCCGACGAATTTGGCATCGGGCATTTCCGGGTTTGGGTTTTTGACCCTTGCCAGGTAGCTGGTGCGTGGGCGGGTGCCGATGTAGTTGAGGAGGTCGTAGTTGCGTTCGATGTTCTTGCTGCGGCCGAGGGCGGATTTTTCCTCATCGAGCAGGTTGCCGAAGGTGATCGCGTTGGCGGGGCAGGCTTCTTGGCAGGCGGTTTTGACCGAGTCGACCGGGATGCGCAGGGTTGAGGTCGAGACCTGCATTTCGGTTGAGGCTTTACCGGCGACGAGCGCTTCTTGTTTTTGTCCGCGTTTTTGGCGGATGACCGAATCCTTGAGGCGTTGCACGCAGTAGGTGCATTTTTCCATCACGCCGCGCATGCGGACGGTGACGTTCGGGTTCTTTTGGAGGTGGTCCGGATCGCCGACCGCTTTCTTGCCGAGTGGGCCGTGATAAAGGTTATTGGTGATGAGCGGGTTGCGTTTGTTGTAATCGAAGAAATTGAAGCGGCGTGCCTTGTAAGGGCAGTTGTTGGCGCAGTAGCGTGTGCCGATGCAGCGGTTGTAAGCCATCGCGTTGAGTCCGTCTTCGGTGTGGATGGTCGCATTGACCGGGCAGACAGTTTCGCAAGGTGCGGACTCGCACTGGACGCAGGCGACCGGTTGCGGAACGAGTGCCGGATTGTCGGCATCGAAATCGTTGTCTTTTTGCGTGGCGAAATAGCGATCCATGCGGATCCAGTGCATTTCGCGGCCGCGGGCGACCTGTTCCTTGCCGACGATCGGGATGTTGTTTTCCGATTGGCAGGCAACGAGGCAGGCGTTGCAGCCCATGCAGGACGAGAGGTCGATCGACATGCCCCATTGGTGAAGCGGGTCGTTGATCAGTGCTTCGCCTTTGCGGTCTTCCGGCTTGTAGAGATAAACATTCGGCGGGGCGTGCGAATCGTTGCCCTGCTTTTTGACGTTGGAGAGCTGTTGCTTGAAGCCGCCTTTATCGTCGTGCGAATCGATCGTGGAAACCTCGCGGGCGAGGGCGCGTCCGTACATCGCGCTGTGTTCTTGGGTGACGGCGATCGGGTAGCGTTTGCCGGTGATGGCGATGCTGGCACCGGTGGCGAAGTAGCTTGTGGCGGCGTCGCGGAGCGGGTAGGCATTCACGCCGCGGTTGATACCGACGAGTCCGACATGCGAGGTGTTGCTGGGGCTGCGGCCGAGTTGGTCGTCCTTGTCGGTGCCTTGGCCGTAGCCGAGCGGGATGACAATGGTATTTTCGGCTTGGCCGAAAGAGATCATCACGGGGATCTCGATGCTGCGGCCGTTGATCGTGATTGAAACGACCGGGTGCTTGCGGTGGTTGGCTTCGCCATCGGGTCCGACATCGGCGTACTTGCTCTCGACGCCGAGGACTTTGGTGACGGGTTCGGGGCTGACGATGATGTCGTAGATGCCGAGTTCCTTGGCGGTTTTTGGTGCGATGAGGGCGGCGTTGTCCCAGGTGATTTTTGAAATTGGATCGGGTGCTTCCTGGAGCCATGCGTTGTCGATCCAGCGGCCGTCGTAGATCGAGGCATCGGTGGCGAATACCACTTCGAGGGCTTTGGGGGTGGGATCGCCCGCTCTTCCTGCGAGGATGTTGGCGGCGGCGATGTCAGCCTCGGCCGAGGCGCTGAGAATTGGGCTGGCGAGAGGGTAGGTCGACTCCGCATGGAAGCCATCGCGCAGGAGTTTTTTCCATGCCGCATCGCTGGCATCACCGAGGGCGGTGAAGGTCTCGCGCACGGCGTTGAAGGCGGGCGAGGCAGCGCCATTTGGGCCTTCGCCGTTGAGCAATTTGCCATCGGCGGAGAGCAGGGCGAGAAGGAGTTCGATTTCCGAAACACAGTCTGGGTAGAGCGGCAGGATCATCGGTTGGACCACCGTGTAGGT
>CAIVXP010000027.1 GCA_903909905.1 Akkermansiaceae bacterium | reverse complement strand
CGCCGCGGACATTCTCGTTGATTTTCACCGAGGTTTCGCCATCGGGAAAGGCGGTGACTTCGACATCGGCCAGCGGGTGGCCGAGGCTTTCTGCGATGCGTTCGGCGAGGGCCCTGTGGGCGGTACCACTGATCAGTTTCATGGGGGAAAAAATCGAGAGCTTTGTTGAGCTGGGATGCGCGCGGATTGTTGACACTGTTGGCGGGCTCGGCAACACTTTGCTCGTAAAACCTTTTAACCTTTGATCGTGACGAAGACAGACCTAGCCGAATCCGCCCAAATCGGCATGCAACATTCAAATCGGTTCGTCGCGGGAATTTGCAAATATGGGCCGTTGATCGCGGCTGCCATGGTCTTGGTGTGGTTTTATGGGATGGAGTCGCGTTACGGTGCCGGGCGTAGCCAAACTGCATTGAGCTGGCTGTGGTCGGCATGGAATGCGGAAAACGATTACGAGCACGGTCCGCTGTTTCCACTGATCATTGCCGGCTTGGTGTATTACCGATTTGGTCGTCTCAAAGAGTCGGTCGGGCAGGGGAGTTTTGTCGGGCTGTTGTTGGTATTGCTTGGCGCTCTCTTGTACGCGGCTGCTTACCGGACCTTGCAACCGCGGGTGGCGGTGGGAGCTCTGCCGATTTTATTGTGGGGATCGTCGCTCTACCTTTGGGGGTGGTCGGTGGCGCGGCAGTTGTTTTTGCCGCTGTTCATTTTCTGGTTGGCGATTCCCTTGCCGAGTTTCCAGCAGGCAACGACCCACTTGCAACTGATGGCTACGTCCTTTGCCCATCACGGCGCGGCGCTGTTCGGCGTTGAGACAATCGTTCAAGGCAACATGATTTCATCGGCGAATGGCGAATGGGAACCGCTCGAGATTGCCAAGGGCTGCAGTGGCATCCGCTCGCTCATGGCCTTGCTAATGATCTCCGGTGCATGGGCCTGCGTGGCGGATATGGCGCTGTGGAAACGTGCAGTACTTTTTCTTTCTGCGGTTCCGTTGGCGATTCTTGGCAACTCGCTGCGGGTGATCTCCATCTTCGTCATCGCCGATTACGGCAACGCCAATTGGGCGCGCACGACATGGCATGATTGGTCCGGCCTTCTGCTTTTTTATCCGATATCACTGGCCATGCTTCTTGGGATCCATTCGTTGCTCGAAGGCGGGCTGCCATGGGGAAAATACGGAGCCCGCAAAGTGCGCCGGGTGGTGGTCACGCGATCGACCGCAGCGAATCCATCCCTCAACTCCACCGAATCATGAAACCGATGGCATGGATGCTTCCCGTGGTGATGGGTCTCGCTTTGGGATCCGTTTATTTTCTGCCGGTTGCCGGCAAGACCGCGCAATCGGCGGTGATCATGAAATTGCCGGATGCTTTCGAGGATTGGACCTTCCGCATGATTCCGCCAAGCATGGAGGAATTGGGTACACTTCAGCGCGACACCGAGTTTGCCAAGGCGATCTGTTTCCGTCCTCGCGAGGGCGAAATCAACCTCGATGGATACGCGGTGCCCGACCGACTCGACCTTTCCATCGTGCTTTCGGGCAACGACCTCAACAATTCCATTCACCGTCCCGAACGCTGCATGCCGGCGCAGGGGCATTCGATCCTCGCATCGTCGAACATCAATCTCAACTCACCCCATGGGCGTGAGTTTCATACAAAGCGTCTGCGCTCAAAGCAAACGATCAAGCCGATGAAGGATGGCGAATCGGCGATAGAGTTCAACTGCATCACCTATTACTTTTTTGTCGGCCACGATCGCATCACCAACGATCACTTGCAGCGCACCTTCATCGACATGAAGGACCGTCTCGTGCGCGGCATGGACCAGCGCTGGGCCTATGTCTCGGCGTCGATGTGGTTCGGTCGCATTCCGTGGATCGATGAAGAGGTCAGCGAAGCTGAAGCGGACGAAAAGATCCGTAATTTCCTCACCGAGTTTGCCGGCACTCAGATCGACTGGTCGCAGGTGGGTGAGTGAGTTTCAAGGTTCAAGTTTTCAGTTTTCAGTTTTAAGTTTTCAGTGAGGAGATGAAGAACGGCGATTGCATGGCAAGAAAATCATCGCCACAGCCGCCCTTTAGCCGTGATGTTGGCACTTACATTGGGAAGTATTTTTCTCTTTTCTTGAAACTGAAAACTTGAACCTTGAAACTCCCCCTCATTTCTTCGGCACGACTTTGGCAGCCTTGAGGAACTTGATGGATTCCTCGAAGTATTTCATGAGTTCGGCGCGGCGTGTGGCGGTGGCGCCGTAGGGGAGATTGGCGCCGGCTTTGGCGATGCGTTCGCGGGCCTCCATGAAGAGTGCGAGTGCCAATGGGGGATTGCGCTGGTACCATGCGTCGCGGGCCATGCGGCCGATTAGTGCGCCTGCGCGGTAGTTCGCGCGGTTGCCCATGGGCAGTGTGGTGGCGAAGTTGTAGCATTCGAGTGCTTTTTTGTTGTTGCCGTTGGACTCATGCGCGGCGCCCAGCAGTTCGAGGATGTTGACGCGCAGGTTTCGCCCCTCATCACCGTTGGAATATCCGGCACCTTGCGCCTGGACTTGTTCGATTTCGGCGTTCGATTTTTCCAATGCGACGAGAGCGTTTTTCTTGTCGCCTTTTTCAAGCAGGGCGATCCCTTTGCGTAACAAGTGGGCGGCGTAGCAATAGTGACCTCGAAAGCCAGCCTCCATGCCACCTTGCAGTTCGATGGCTTTGTGGAAGGCGGACTCGGCTGTGGCAGTTTCGCCGAGCTTGCTGAGGATGATTGCCTGATTGATGGCAAATACCGGGTCGTTGGGGTTGATTTTTTCGGCGGCTTCATAATCGGCGAGTGCCTCCATGGCCTGCTCGACTGATTCGGGTGGCTTACTCTGAATTGCGAGCTCATGCAGCAATTTCGCGCGATCCATGTGGAGCTCCGAGTTTGGCCAGATGCGTATGGCCTCGCCGAGGGCCTTGATGCGCGCATCGGTGGATAGCGGTTGCTGCTTGTTGTAGTACACCGGCCACAGCTCTTTGGTGACGCGGATGCCGAGCCATGCGAGCGGCAGCATGAACACGATGCAGGCCAATGTGGCGAGGCTTAGGAAAGTTTTGCCTGCAATCGACTCCGATGAGCCTTTGT